>JAGLQP010000430.1 GCA_023136785.1 Spirochaetales bacterium | reverse complement strand
AAACCAAAAGCCACTGTCTGGAAGCTGTTTTTTCTGTCGCTGTTCGTGCTTGCTCTCCTGTCCTGCATGGGGTTTGGCGAGAAGGAAGAGTCTGCCCGGGAGCTGGTGGAGCCGGAGGCTTCCGAATCCCCGCCCTCGCGTGAGGAAGTGTCAAAGGCTTCCGGGGCGGAAAAGAGGGAAAGCGCCGCCGATGAAAAAGTGGAAGCTCCCTGGAGCGGAGAGTCGGAAGCCGGGGAAATCGCCGATGCAGTGCCGGAGGCGAAAACGGCCCCTTCGGGAACCGTATCGAGTCGCTCCACCGGCTCCTCCACAAGACCCCAGGTCTCGGGCCTGAAAGCCGGATTCGCCGACGACAACAAGCAGTTCAACTACTTCGTGCAATTCCTCAGCACCTACGGCGCCCAGGTCGATCATATACCGATCCCAATCGAAGAGCGGATCATGCTCAAGGTCCATGACAGCGAAGGCAAGTCTATTCCCGACGCCGAGGTCGCCGTGTACGGGCCG
The DNA here is from genome assembly GCA_023136785.1 of Spirochaetales bacterium. Classification (GTDB taxonomy): domain Bacteria; phylum Spirochaetota; class Spirochaetia; order SZUA-6; family DRHE01; genus JAFGQJ01. Next base: position 1,927 of record JAGLQP010000430.1, on the reverse strand, counting down.
AATCGGAGTTTCCTCGGCAGGGGAACGACCTATGCCGATGGAAGTTTTCTCCTGTTCCCCGCCGAATACGGAGATCAGCAGGGGTATACGATAGAGGTCACCTATAACCAGCAGCGTGAGACCGTCTCCCTGGATCGTTTCGGCCGACGGGAGATCCTGATCGCCTTTGGTGCACCTCGGGCCGAAATGAGCCGGATTCCTTTGGATCTGCTCTTCATCCTCGATACAACCGGAAGCATGGGTGAAGAAATTCAGCGACTGAAAACCACGATCGAGCTCATCAAACTCAATCTGGTCTCCCTCTCGTCGAAACCGCGGGTACGATTCGGGATGGTCCTGTACAAGGATCGCGGGGATGAATACGTGACCGAGGTCGTTCCTTTTACCGAAAACCTCCAGGAGTTCCAATCGGCCCTCGATGCGGTAGAAGCCTCCGGAGGAGGGGATACGCCGGAGGATCTCCAGTCCGCACTCGAGCAGGCCATGAGGTTGTCCTGGAGTCGTGGAGGGGTGCGCCTCGGTTTCATCATTACAGACGCGCCGCCGCACTTAGACTACGGTCAGCGATATACCTACGCTCAAGCGGTCAAGGAAGCGAAGGAGAAGGGGATAAAGATTTTCAGTGTCGGAACAGGCGGTCTCGACCTGCTGGGAGAGGTCGTACTACGACAGATCGCCCAGTACACTTCGGCGAAGTACATATTCCTCAGCTACGGTGAAACCGGCGAGAGCGAGGGTGGGGCGCCGGGTAGTGTCAGCCACCACACAGGGGCCAACTATCAGACGGACAAGCTGGAAGCCATCATTATTCGTTTCGCCAAGGAGGAGCTTTCCCATATAACCGACCAGCCGATTGAAGAGGAGGAGGAGTACTTCACGGCCAGCAAAATCGGTACGGAGGAGAGGGAGGAGACGCTGAACAAGCTCTTCTCCATGGCGGTATCCCAGCTGATCGACTATTCCACCTTTCGAATCCCCAAAGGCACAGCTGCAGCCGTACTTCCTCTCAGCCCGGCCCAAAAACGTTTAAGTCTCAACTCGGAGTACTTCACGGAGCAATTGCTCTTGAGCTTCGGAAAGGACAAGATGTTCAAGGAGCTTTTCCGAATCGTGGAGCGCAAAGATCTCCAGAGTGTTTTGGAAGAGCTCGAATTGCAGCTGTCGGATTTGGCCGAGGAGCAGGGGGCAGCAAAGGTCGGGGAGCTGCTCGGGGCAGAGCTTCTCATCATCGGGAAGCTCTATTCCACGGCCAAGGGATACGAGCTGTTTCTAAAGCTGGTGCGGGTTGAAACCGGAGAGGTCCTGAGCGTTACCAAAGCGATCATCGACAAGGGGCTCGGCTTAGAGGCTTGAGCGGTGGGAGGCCGAGGTGTTGAGTACTCCGGAGATGAAGGAACTCCACAGGCGGATTCAAGACCTGCGCCACCAGCTTCCCGAGAGCCGTCAACAGGTGAAAAAAATACTCCAACCTGTTGCCCGTAACGAGGAGCTCGAACGGGAGATTCGCGACAGGAAGACCCAGATCGCTGAGGCGGCAGGAAAAGGAGCTGGAGGAGCAGGGGAGAATATGGAACGAGTTGAAAACTCTCGACGCGGACAAATCCCATCAGAAACGTGTCCGGGAAATCGAAACGGAAATCCAGCCTATCGAAGGGCAGCTGCATGAGGTCTTTGAGGCTCTTGGAAGTCTGTTCCGGGGTACACGATCCGGTGAGTCCATGGATTTCGAAGCTGGGGGCTGATATCGAATCACGGCAGCGAGAAATTGGCATCCTCCGCGTCCAGGTCTCGGAGGGACAGAAGGAGATCCAACGGCTTCAGAAGGTTCGAGGATCCGAACAGACATTGTTAAAGAATCCGAAAGATGCAGCAGAGGGAGAACAGAGCTGATGGGGATAATCGATCTTCGTTCCGACACGGTGACCAA
>JAGLQP010000043.1 GCA_023136785.1 Spirochaetales bacterium | reverse complement strand
CTCGATCTGAGTTTTTTTCTTCATGGTATGTTCATTCTTTTCTAGGGAATCGTTCCGCTCAATCGCCGTACCTCGACACAGGGGAAGACAAGAGGGTATAAATAGTAGGCAGCGATTAGTGCCCCAGGCATGTTTTGCTGCACCTCAACATGCCGGTGAGTTGGGGTGCGATAAGGCGGGTAAAGAGTTTGGCTCGTAATCGATCGAAAGTCCTGCACGAAATCTTGATGAAGCTCATGGAAACGCAGAACGTGACCGAGGTTCTGCCCCACGCTTTGGCCGCGACCGCTGAAACCATCGGCGCCCAGGCCGCTGCGGTGATACTGAGCTCACCCGTAGCCGGCACGGTGAGCGGTACCATAACCTATGGACTGCCCGAACAAGCATTGCAGGGCAAGGCTCTGGCCACAGAGCTTCTGGTCAGCCTGGGGATGCAGGAGGACAAGCCCGTTGTCATTGACGACTACAATCACTACGTATTTGCCCACACCACTCTAGTAGAACTGGGAGTGAAGGCCGTGCTGGCTTCGCCCCTTATCGTAGCCGACACCACCGCGGGTCTGGTCATCCTTTTCAACACCTCCGCCGATGCCTCTTTCAAGAAGCGGGACGCCCAATTTGTACAGGTCCTCGCCATGGTGATCTCAGGACGGATTGAAAATCTTCGCCTTAGCCGGCTCGACCGCGTTTTTCACGAGGAAGTGGAAACGGTTCAGCGGGCCAGCTCCGCCCTGACCGCCTCCCTCGAGCTGCCAAAGGTGTTGGATTCGATCTTGGCCAGCGCTCACGAGCTGGTACCGGCGGACCTGGCCCACATCTTTCTCTACACCGAGAACAAACTGTCCTTTGGAGCAGCATCCGGAGAAGATGGGCGTTGGGACAAACCCTATGCGGAACCAAGACGGGACGGTCTGACCTACCGGGTCGCCGAAACGGGGCAGCCGATCGTGGTCGAGGATATCCGTACTCATCCCCTCTACAAAGAGACCCCGAAGAAGTGGCGCGGAAGTATCGTTAGTCTTCCCCTGAAAGTCAAACAGCGGGTTGTGGGGGTTATGAACATTTCCACGTTCGAGCGGCGGCCTTTTGGGGAACAGGAGCTGCGAATCCTGGAGATGCTGGCCGCCCAGGCGGCGATTGCCGTCGAGAACGCCCGGTTGTACGAGGCCGAACGTACCCAGCGCCACCGGATCGAGGCTATGCAGTCGGCCGTCGCCACCTTGAGTCAGAGTCTCGATCTCCGCGAGGTTCTCGATAGGATTCTCACGGAGCTTCGCAAGGTGATTCCCTACGACAGCGCCTCCGCGATGCTCTTGGAGGGGAACTATCTGCAAGTCGTAGCCGGACGGGACCTGCCCGGGGATTCGGCGCTCAGCCAGCGGCATCCGGTCACGGAGATCGAGCGGGAGATCGAAAGAACCGGACGTCCCTTTATCCTGGTGGACGCATCGGCGGATGAACGTTTTCGCGGCTGGGGACACACCAAATACGTCCGAGGCTGGATGAGTGTGCCCCTCCTCGGCAGGGAAGGACTGATCGGCTGTCTGACCATAGACAGCCGACAGCTCGGAGCCTACTCCGATGAAGAGGCGGATCTGGCCATGAGCTTCGCCCATCAGGCGGCCATTGCCGTGGAAAACGCCCAGCTTCATCAGAGCGTAAAGGATCAACTCGAGGCATTGCAGGCGTCGCAGGACAAGTTGGTCCAGAGCGAAAAGATGGCCGCTATCGGGAAACTCGTGGCCGGTGTGGCTCACGAGCTGAACAATCCTCTGACCGCCATCATCGGCATTGCCCAGCTCCTGCAGAGCGGGGAGCTCAGCGAAGGGGTGAAACAAGATCTGGAAAAACTGGTGGGAGAAGCGCACCGGGCGGGAAAGATCGTCCGCAGCCTTCTCGATTTTTCCCGGCAGCAGCGCCCCGAGAGAAGTCCCGTATTTGTGGAGGATGTGCTGACCAACACGCTGAAGATCCTGGGGTACGATCTTCAATCCTGCAACGTCGAATGTCGAACCGGTCTTGCCGGGGATCTTCCGGCAACCATGGCCGATGCTCATCAGCTACAGCAGGTGTTCGTCAACCTGATCAGTAACGCCCGCGAAGCCATGCATGAGGCCAACAGAGGCGGGGTGCTTAAGATTACTTCCGAGCTGGTAGCGATTGACGGTGAAAGCGGTGATGGGGAAGCTGGTGATGTCCCGTCAGCAACGGGGATTCGAATTTGTATTGAGGATGACGGCCCGGGGATTCCGCCTGATGTGCTGCCGCGGATATTCGATCCCTTTTTCACCACCAAATCTCCCGGCAAGGGAACCGGTCTCGGTCTTTCTGTCTGCCATGGGATTGTCAGCGAGCACGACGGACAGATCTGGGTCGAGAGCGAAACCGGGGAAGGGGCCCGCTTCTACGTGCAAATCCCCGTGATATTCACAGATGACCGGCCTCGGGAGGATTCCGACGCTGACGCGACGGCACCTGAGGAAATGAAAGAAGCACGAATACTGGTCGTGGAAGATGAAGAGGTGCTTCGAGACTTAATTGTTCGCGTACTGGGGCAGGTCGGCTACCAGGTAGACACCAGCCCGGACGGACTGGACGCGTTGGAAAAGGTCGACAGTGTGCACTACGACCTGATCATCTGCGATGTCCGTATGCCCCGTCTGAGCGGCATCGAGCTGTATAAGAAGCTGAGCGGCAGAAGTTCGAAAATGATCCATCGTATCATGTTCATTACCGGAGATACGGTAAACGGCGAGACCATCGGATTCATCGAGGCAAACGATATTCCCTATTTGGGAAAGCCCTTCGAGATCCAGGAGCTACTCGAAAAGGTACGGGCGGAGCTTGAAGGATGAAAAAAATTCTCATCGATACGGATTGTGGAGTGGACGATGCTGTGGCCATCATGATTGCCCTGGCCAGTTCGGAGCTGAATGTACTGGGCCTGACCACGGTGAACGGGAATGTAGGAGTGGAGCAGGTTACGGAAAATGTGCTGAGGCTGCTTCCCTCTCTGGGTAGAGGAGATATCCCTGTTTTTCGTGGTGCTTCCCGTCCCCTGATCGGCCAGCCTCACCACGCCGAAGGAGTACACGGACGCAATGGATTGGGAGACGTAGAGCTCGACGATGCGGGCAAACCTCTGGAGGATACAGGCGCTCCGGAGGGGATGCTTCGTTTGGCCAGAGAGAACCCGGGTCTGTCTCTGATCGCCCTCGGGCCGCTTACCAATGTTGCCATCGCTTTGAACCTCTATCCGGAGCTCGAAGAGCTGATCGGCGAGATTGTTTCGATGGGGGGAGCCATCGGAAAAGGAAACGTCACCCCTTATGCCGAGTTCAACTACTACGCCGACCCGGAGTCGGTGCAGGTTGTACTGGAGAGCAAAGTGCCCCTGACGGTGGTTCCCTGGGACGCGGCGGTTAAGATGACCCACAGCGAGGAGGAGATTTGCGCCCTTGGATTCGGGGACAGCAAGGCGGGGAAGCTGCTCCTCGATATGCACCGGCCCCTTTTCTCCTACATCGAGAAGGTGTACGGGAACAGGGCGGCGATGTTCCCCGATCCTTTGACCATGGCCTACGTCGTGAATCCGAACATTGCTACCCAGGTCTTGGCAGGCGATCTCACGATGGAGTTGGCCGACACACCTCGCCGGGGAGCCAGTGTTCATCGGCAGGGAAATCGCTTGGAATTGGTGATGGAAATTGACAAGGCGGGTTTTCAAAGTATATTGTTGAGGATACGCAATCTTACCTAATAAGGGTATAACCATCCAAATCCAGAAGGAGGGAAAAATGAAAAAGGTATTGTACGTACTCCTGGCAGTGCTTCTCGCCCTGAGCGTACTCGGTCTGGCAACTTGCAAGAAAAAAGAGGAAGCGGCGCCGGGGGAGAAGAAGATCCGGGTAGCCCTGTATGTGAACGGGACCCTGGGGGATAAAGCCTTTTTTGACTCGGCACACCGTGGGATAAAACAGGCCGAAGAAGAGTTCGGTGTTTACACAAAGACAATCGAAGGAACCTACGAGGAAGCGAACTGGGAACCCGACCTTGCTCAGCTTGCCGAGGGAGATTGGGATGTAATCATCGCCGGCACTTGGCAGCTCGTGCAGATTGTTGAAAAGCTCGCTCCCAAACACCCGGAGAAGATGTTCGTAATTTACGACTCTTCGGCAGACTACTCCAAGGGGGGGCTGGACAACGTCTACTCGATACTGTATGCCCAGAACGAAGGGTCTTTCCTGGTGGGCGCCCTGGCCGCGCTGATCACCAGCTCAGACATGCCCAAGGTGAATCCCGAGAAGGTCATCGGATTTCTCGGCGGTATGGATATCCCGGTCATAAATGACTTCAAGGTCGGATACATCCAAGGAGCCAAGCACATCGACCCAGACGTCGAGGTGTTGGTTTCCTACGCCAATGCCTTCAATGATCCCGGGAAGGGAAAGGAGCTGGTCCTGGCCCAGTACGAGCAGGGAGTGGACATCGCTTTCAACGTAGCCGCAGAGACGGGGATCGGGCTGCTCGATGCGGCCAAGGACAAGGACCGCTACGCCATCGGGGTGGATTCGGATCAGTACATTCTGTTCAAGGAGACCGATCCCGCCAAGGCAGATAATATCGTCACCTCGATGATGAAGAACGTGGATGATTCCCTGTATCGGGCCGTTAAGATGTATATCGAAGGTACCCTGCCCGTGGGCGAGGCTGAGGTTCTCGGCATCGCCAAAGACGGCGTCGGGGTCGCTGACAACGAAAACTACAGGAAACTCATCCCAGAGGAGTTCCGCAGCCGCATCAAGGAGCTTGAAGACAAGATCCTGAGCGGGGAAATAAAAGTAGATACGGCATTCGGTCAATAGCCCAAACCATGGGGAATCCCCGGAGCGATTCCAAGGGATTCCCCATTTTTTTATTTATAGATTCTCTCGATAACCGTCCGGTCAGGGAAGGAACAGAGGTTTTCAGATCATGGAAAAAATCCTGGAAGCAAAGGATGTTCTCAAGGTTTATGAAAACGGAGTAATCGCCAACCGGGCCGTGAGTATCGCTGTCGAGGAAAATACTATTCACGCCGTTGTGGGGGAGAACGGGGCCGGCAAGACCACCCTGATGAAGATTATCTTCGGTATCGAACAGGCTCAGGACGGAGAGATCTTTTTCAAAGGTGAAAAGGTGCACATCCGCAGTCCCCGCGATGCCATTCGGATAGGTATCGGTATGGTACACCAGCATTTGATGCTGGCGCCGGACCTTACCGTGGCGGAGAACATGGTGTTGGGCAACGAGCCGCTACGGGCCAAGCTCTTTCTCGATACCGACAGGGCTGGGGAGATTACCCTTCAGGTTTCTGAGGAGTACGGGTTGCAGGTTCCGCCGAACAAAAAGATCAAAGACCTGCCCATCGGAGTTCGTCAGCGCGTAGAGATCCTCAAAGCCCTGTTCCGAAACGCCGAGCTGCTTATTTTGGATGAGCCTACATCGGTACTAACCCCCCAGGAAACAGAGGTTCTTTTCAAGACATTGAAGAATCTCAAAAAACAGGGCAAGACTATTATCTTCATCTCCCACAAGTTGAACGAAGTCAAGCAGATCGCCGACCGGGTGACCATCATGAGGGATGCCCGGGTCATCGACACCCGGGATGCCAGCGAGCTCACCGAACATGACATCGCTCAACTGATGGTGGGAAGGGACATCAGTTTCGAGCGCATTCGCGCTCCAGTGACACTGGGGGAATCGCTTCTGTCGGTTCGAAATCTTTCCTACGTCAACGACGAGGCGATTTTAGTGCTCAACAAGATGTCCTTCGATGTCCGCTCCGGTGAGATTCTCGGTCTGGCCGGTGTGGTCGGAAACGGCCAGACCGAACTGGTGCGGATCTTGACCGGACTGCTGCAGCCATCGGAAGGGGAGATCACACTGCGAGGCGAGAATCTGATCGGTCTGTCCCCGCGACGAATCCGGGAAAAAGGGTTGTGCCATATCCCGGAAGACCGGATGGAAGACGGTGTGGCCGAAGAAACTACTTTGGAGGAGAACTTCATCCTCGACAGGTACTACAAACCAGGCTTTTCCAAAGGGCTGAGGTTGCTGTGGAAGGACATCTCCCAACACAGCAGGGAGTTGATCGAGAAGTTCAACATTCTCGCCCAATCCACCAAAACTCCTGTGTCTGCCCTTTCAGGAGGGAATATCCAAAAGGTAGTGGTAGCCCGGGAGCTGTCGTCGGACCCCGATGTGATCATTGCCGCCCATCCGACCCGGGGGATCGACGTGGGTTCCGAGGAGATGGTGCACCGCCTGCTTCAGGAGGCTCGAGATCGAGGCAAGGCCATTTTTCTGGCTTCCGCCGACCTCGATGAGATCTTGAAACTGTCTACCCGGGTGATCGTGATCTACAATGGCGGGATCGCAGCCCACTTCCAGGACGTGTCAAAGATCACCGCAGGGGATCTCGGGCCATATATGCTGGGGGTACAGAGAGAGGAGGCTGTCAGTGGAAAAGTTTCTGCTTAAGTATTTCACCCTGATCCGTGTCATCATTGCCATCGGCATCGGCATCGTGATCAGTGTGTTCCTGATCTATCTGACCAGCCAGGAGCCCGGATTTTCCCTGCGATCCTTTCTGCTCGGACCGTTTCTCACCCGCTCCCGCCTCGCTCACCTGTTCGAGACCGCTTCACCGATCATCTTCTGCGGACTGGCCATCGCCGTGGCCTTTCAAGCCAAACAGTTCAACATCGGAGCCGAAGGATCCCTGTACCTGGGAGCAGCGGTGGGCACGGCTTTCGCGGTTTCCACCAATATGCCCGCCTTCATCCACATCCCTCTGGTGCTGTTGATAGCCGGTTTGACCGGCGCGCTGTGGAGTTTTATTCCTGGAATCCTCAAGGCGAAGTGGAAGGCCAGCGAGCTGGTATCGTCCCTGATGCTGAACTACGTAGCCTATTTCCTCGGACTGTATCTGATCAACTACCACTTTCGCGACAAAGAGGCGGGATTCCTCGTTTCCTTTAAGCTGCCGGAAACGGCCTGGCTGGCTCGGTTCATTCCGGACACGCGTATTCACTACGGCATTATCCTGGCCCTGGTGCTCGCCGTCCTGGTGTACTACTTCCTGTACCACACCACCGCGGGGTATGAGATCCGCAGCACCGGTTTCAACGAGCGTTTTGCCCGCTTCGGCGGAATCAGCGTATTCAAGGTGATCATCCTCTGTCAGGTGATTCTGGGTTTCCTCGCCGCCTTCGGAGGCATGACCGAAGTCATGGGAATTCACAGGCGGTTCCTCTGGCAGAGCTCCCCCGGCTATGGCTGGGACGGGATCATAGTGGCTATCATCGGCAGAAGCCATCCCCTGTTGATCGTACCGGCATCGTTCTTCCTGGCCTACATGCGGGTGGGCGGTCGGGTGTTGAACCTGATGTCCGACGTGCCGGCGGAGATGGTCATGGTGATCCAATCGATCATCATCCTGCTCATCACAGCAGAGGCCTTCTTGAGCCAGTGGAAGTACCGCATAACCGTTCGGCAGGCTGAGAGGGGAGGTGCGGCATGAACCCACTTCTGCAGAGCATCCTGAGTGCTGAATTCGGGTTTGCCATCTTCCGGGTAATGACGCCGCTGTTGTTTGCCGCTATCGGCGTGTCCATCTCCCATCTGGCTGGCACTATCAATATCTCCATGGAAGGGACCATGCTTGTTTCCGCTTTCGTGGGGGTGCTGGTCAGCGCCTTCACAAACAGTCTCATCCTGGCCCTTCTTGCGGGAGTCGCAGCCGGAGTGGCTATGGGTGCTATCTTGAGCTATTTCCACCTCCGATTGAAGGCCGACATCATCCTGGCTGCGATCGCTTTGAACATGTTTGCCAGCGGTATCACCGTGTTTCTGTTGTTTCTCGCCACCGGAGACAAGGGGTCTTCCAGCTCGCTGAAAAGCATGCTCTTTCCCGAGGTGCACATTCCTCTGATCAAGAGCATCCCCGTGCTGGGAACGATCATCAGCGGTCACAACATTATGACCTACGGTGCCTTCCTGGCCATCATTCTGTTCTACATCATCACCTTCAAGACACCCCTGGGACTGCGGATTCGGGCCGTAGGACAGAATCCCCATGCCGCCGAATCGGTGGGGATCAATGTGAATCGAATCCGCATGTGGGCTTTGATGCTTTCCGGTTTTTTCGGAGCTTTCGGCGGCTTGTACCTCTCCATGGGGTATGTGTCTTGGTTCGCCCGGGACATGACCGCGGGTCGAGGATGGATAGCCATCGCCGCCGCCACTTTGGGCGGCTACATGCCCCTGGGAACCTTCCTGGCTTCTCTGCTGTTCGGCGCGGTTAATGCTTTGGCCATCTACTTCGCCTCGCTTCAGATCCCTTCGGAGTTGATCGCCCTGATTCCCTATCTGGCCACAGTCATCGCCCTGACGATCTACTCGGCTCAGGCCCAGAAAAAGCGACACCGGAAGGTAGAAGAGGCCAAACAGGTGGGTACGATCAAGGAAACGACATGAAGCGTATACTGATCGATTGCGATCCCGGACACGACGACATGATGGCCATCATGCTGGCCAGTTCATCCAATGAGCTCGAGCTGCTGGGAATCACCACGGTTGCCGGGAACCAAACCGGCGAGAAGACCTATCAAAACGCCCTCAAGACGCTGACCTTGATCGGCCGAACAGACATCCCGGTAGCCCGCGGGGCGGACAAGCCTCTGTTTCGGGAACTGACAGGTGCCCCGGAGATTCACGGTGTTTCCGGTCTGGACGGGGCGGACCTGCCCGAGCCGGGAGTGCAGGGAGTGGAGCAGCATGCGGTGGATTTCCTCATCCAGACCATCATGGAATCCGGCACGCCTCTGACCCTAGTGCCCACAGGGCCCCTAACCAATGTAGCCCTGGCCATGCTCAAGGATCCGAGGATCACCACGAAGCTGGAGCGGATCGTGCTGATGGGGGGCGCCGTGTTCGACTCCAACATCACCCCGGCTGCGGAGTTCAATATCTACGTGGATCCCGAGGCAGCGAAAGTCGTGTTTGGGAGCGGTGTTCCGATCACCATGGTGGGATTGGATGTGACCAACAAGGCCCTGTTCGGCTTCGATGACATCGAAGAGTTGTCCAGGCTGAACGGAAAGGTCTCCCGGGTGGTTGCGCCGCTGCTCAAGTTTTTCGCCCAGGCCAACAAGGATATCTTCGGCTTCGACGGAGCCCCCCTCCACGACGCGTTGGCCATCGCTCACCTGATTAAACCCGAGGTAATCAAGACCCGCAATATGAATGTGGAGATTGAAACCGAAGGGGCCCTGACCCGCGGGCGGACCGTGGCCGACGTCTATGGGATCTCCAATCGGACCGCCAACACCGATGTGGCCCTGGAAGTCAACAATTCCCTGTTCAAGGAACTGCTCTTTCAAGCGATCGAGGTGCTCGATACACGGTGATCATCCGCAATGCCACGATACTCTCCTTTCAGGATCTGTCCAGACAGAGCGGTGTGGAGGTACACATCGCCGAGGGACGC
>JAGLQP010000429.1 GCA_023136785.1 Spirochaetales bacterium | reverse complement strand
TGCAGGCTTCCAGCACTACCCCCGCCTCTTTCATCTGTTTGATTTTCCCCTGAAGCTCCTCGTCCCGGCTGATCAGTTCTGCCGAAGGTCCCCAAACGATCAGGATCACTTCTTCCCACCAACCTTTGAGTTTGGCATTGAGGGTGTACATGAACACCATCTTCAGGGCTACCTCGCGGTCTCCGCTGGTCCAAAGCACCACGAGAGATTTCTTGTCTGCATTCATCCCACTCTCCTAACCTAGATTGATCTTTGAGACGGGGGGGCCCGCCTAGGGGGACCACTCAGCGGGGCCCGCCCAGATCCGCCCAGGGGGGCTTACCCAGAGGCGCCCCCTGGCAATCGAATTGTACCATCTTCCGGGCAGCAGGAAAACTAACTGTGTATCGAAATTCGCTCTATTCGGCGATTCTTCGCTAGACGGTGCGCTCGCCCTCAACCCCTAATACCCGGACAGGAGCCTCGCTTGAGCTTTGGCGCCAGTCAGGCGCAGATACAGCCACTCGGCCAATACCGAACCGATGTAGGCCACCGCTGCAATGAGCACCCCCGACAAACGTACAGTGTAACCCAGGACCACGAGAATTACTCCCAAAACGGCCAGGTTCACCACCACCGACCGGGTAATGGCGGGGGTCCTGCGGGAGCTGATCAGAACGCCTCGCTGCCAGGAGATCAGGGAACCGACTGCCGGCAGCAGGGCCAGAACAAGCACCGGCAATCGAGCCATCTGAGTCAGTCTTGCGGACAAACCCACAACCCTCTGAAACCAGATCTGCGCCAGGGGGGTGACGGCAAATATCAAAAAGAGCACGAGCATGATCAGCCCGAGCATACGGGCAAAACGCTGCAGCATCCACAGACTCCTTCGGTCTTGGAGAAGCGCAATCACCGCCTCCTGATAGGACATGGCGATCGAACGGCCGAGGAAACTGACACTGAGAATAACGGGCCAAACCGCCAGCGAGTCGAGGGCTGCGGGAAGTCGGGACAGGGCCACGGTCAGCACGGGCCGGGCGGCCAGAAGGATCAGGGAGGTCAAGGCCAGGGGAACGTAGAACCGGATAAGCTCCGGCCAGGACAGGGGGTCGGCTTCTCGGGAGGACTCCTGCAGCTGGTTCTTCACCACAGGACGAGCGAACAGGTAGGCCGCCACCGCCGCCGCTGTGATCCCGCCGACCAGAGCCGCCGAACCCACGAACACTCCCGGAAAACGGTTCAGGGAATATCCCAGGATCAGAAGCCCCGCGGTTACGACCAGGCGCAGAGCAATTGTGATCGGCACGACACCGGTTCGGTGGTATCGTATCAGCACTCCCTGCCAGAGACGTCGGTATCCCACACCGGCGGTCCAGGGAGCGATTACCAGAAAAGCGCCCCGGCCGAGCGCGGCAACCTCTTCCGGCACCCCGATCACCCGCAGGAGGATCAGGTCGTACAGGGGTGTGAGAGCGATCAGCAGATGCAGTGCCGTCAAACCGGCGATCAGCAGATGGGAAAAGAGCAGCAGACGGCGATAGGACAGACCTCCTCTGGACAGGGCGGTGCCGGCGGTGAGCAGCATGATGATCGGGCTTTCAATGATCAGGGCAACCGAAAACACCACCCCGTAGGCGGCTAGGTTGATCTCGGGATCGGGCATCCGGGCCACGAACGCCGCGATCAACGGCTGCTCTACCGCCATCATGAACCACATGGCGGCCAGGGGAATCCAGAACCAGAAAATGCGGCGGTAGCTCAGATCGACTTCACCGGCGAGGGCTGTATCTGCCATAAGGCACAAGAATAGCTGTCAAGGCGGGGGAGTGTCCAGCGATGGCGGAATTCCTCCCGATCCTTCCTATACGGTAGTTTTTTTAACCGCTTTTCGTTACATTACAAAAATCCTGCAATCCAAGGTTCGAGGAACAGCCCTATGAACGAAGAAACTCTCGACCCCAAAGACTGGAGCTCCATGGCCGAGCTTGGTCACCGCATGGTCGATGACATGGTCGTGTACCTGAAATCGGTACGGGACCGCCCCGTATGGACCCATATCCCCGATCAGGTCAAGGCCCGCTTCCGGGAATCCCTTCCCCTCGACCCTCAGCCCCTAGAGGATGTGTACGAGGAGTTTTTGAAATACGTGCTCCCCTACCCCGTCGGGAATATCCATCCCCGCTTCTGGGGCTGGGTGATCGGCACGGGAACCGTGTCGGGGGCCTTCGCCGAGCTGCTCTCCGCTTCCATGAACACCAACACCGGCGGCCTGGATCATCACAGCGCCAATCACGTCGAGAAGCAACTGATCCTCTGGTTGCAGGAGATCTTCCACTTTCCCGCCTCCGCAAGCGGAGTGCTGACCAGCGGCTGCTCAGCCGCCAACCTGATCGCCCTGGCGGTGGCCCGCAATGCCAAGGCGGATGGAAATATCCGCCGCCGCGGCCTTCAGGGGAG
>JAGLQP010000428.1 GCA_023136785.1 Spirochaetales bacterium | reverse complement strand
CGATCCTGTCCTTCAAATCGGACAGGGTTGCCTCAACCGCCCCTTCACCGAGGAGGATCTTCTGGATGTCCTCCATGAAAGCGATCTCGATCTCGAATTTTTTCTGGGAAGCCCAAACATTCGGGTTGCGCAGGCTCGACATCTGAGCGAGGAAGGTCTTGCCGTAGTGATTGTCGTAGATCGGATCATCGTACTGAGCTTTGACCAGAGGCATCAAGCCGGTGCGGTTGAAGTACTCTTTGGTTGTGGTTTCATCGGTAACCACGAACTTCATCAGATCCCAGGCCAGGTCTTTGTGCTTGGAGCCCTCAGCCAGACAGAGGATGTGGGAAGCGGGCTGCACGTCCCCCGGCCAGGGAGATACCTGCCAGTCATCCCTCGACATTCCTTGTCCGTCGAGCACCCCGGCGATCCACGGACCTTCGAAGAAGAATCCCACCTGGTTTTTAGCGAAGAGGGTTCTCAAGTTACGGACCTCCTCCCCGAAGGGAACCACCCCTTTGTCCACCATGTCCTTGACCAGACGGATCGTCCGCGCGGTGCCGGCGGAATCGACCACGGGCTTGAGACCGGCATCCAGCATATCCCCGCCGTTGGCCCACATCAGGATGTGGAAGGTATCGGCGGAATACTCGTCGATGTCCAGCATCAGTCCGGCGCCAAAGGCCCCGGTGGCGGAGTGGATCTTCTGCGCTTGGCCGAGGAAATCCGTCGGATCTTTCGGAGTACCGTTCACCCCTGCCTTGGCGGCCAGGGATTTGTTGTATACCAAAACCCAGGGATTGGGGTTCCAGACCAACCCGGCCATCTTTCCGTCCATCTCGCCACCTTTGTAAGCCGGCACGAGCTTGGAGGTGAAGGCGGAGTCCATGTACTGGTTTAGATCTACCACCGCTCCCGGCATCTTGGCAAACTTGCCCAGCCAGAGGGATTCGATTGTGAACACATCCGGTGCATTTTTCCCCTGGATTTGCAGGGTAACCTTGTTGGGGGTGTCCTCCCAGCCGATCGGAACGATTTCCACCTTGACTCCGGGATTTTGACTTTCCCAGGACGCGATTCGCTCCGGCAGCCACACCTCGCCTCCGGATTCCTCCGCCACCATCCAGCTGGCGAACTGGATCCGGACACCTTCCTCCTTCTTGGCCCCTGCAAACACCGCGCTGGTGAGAAGCAGGAGCACCAGGAGAACCAGCATGCTCTTCCTAATCATAGAAGAACCTCCTTCGTTGATTTGTCGGCATAGTCGTTGCCCCTAATATTGAGCAACAGGTATGTCTATGCCTGAATTAAGCCCATCTTAAGCCTATTACCCGGATTTGTCAAGCATTATATTCGCGTTATCTCTGTGTCGAACTTCTGATCTTGTAATTAGATGGTGATTTGATCTATAATTGGACCAGCTCAGGCCAATATCTGAAGAAAACAAAATCGGGGAGCAGCCGTGCCGGCGCAACACACGGGCTTCAGTCACATCGACAACGCGGATCGGAACAGACGGGTTGTTCTCAACATCATCCGCGAGAAAGGACCGTTGACTCGCCGAGAGATATCCGGGGCCTGCAGTCTCAGCATTACCACGGCCAAGCGGCTGGTAGACGAGATACTCCGGGATGGTTTCGTGGAGGAGCTCCCCCGCGACAACCAGCCGGCAAGACGAGGTCGAAAGGCGACCGGGATATTTCTGAACGTGAGCTACGCCCACTCCATTGGGATTATCGTTCAACCCGGGATGATCGCGCTGAGCGTCGTGGATCTGGCCGGCCGGGTCATGGAGGAGCGAACCGTCCCGATTGGAGGGCAGCACAGCGGCCAGGTGATCGACCGGGTCGCAACCGAAGTGCGGCAAATGCAGAACAAATACCAGGGCGGGAGTCACGGCGTGCCTCTCGGCGTCGGTGTCGGTGTGACAGGAGTCATTGATGCCCGGGAGGGAATCGTTTTCTACTGCCCGAATCTGCCCGGTTGGGAGAACATCGCCCTTGCATCGCAGCTGCAGCAGAAGCTTGGAACAGAGATCCTGGTCGATGACGCGGTGCGCTGTATTGCACTGGCGGAGAAGCGCTACGGTGTGGGCGTGGGTCTGAGCACGTTTCTCTATATCTACATCGGCAGGGGAGTCGGCGCCGGGATTGTCCTGGACAACCGGTTCTATCGGGGCAGCGGCGGATTGGCCGGGGAGTTCGGGCACATCACTGTCAAGGAACAGGGACCGCTGTGCAACTGCGGGAACAGGGGTTGCCTGGAGGCACTGGTTTCCCAGGACGCTATCTTGCGGTCCATCCAAGACCTGATCGCTTCCAACGTGTACAGCAGTTTGAAACAGAAGATTTCCGGCAATCAACCCCTAACACTCCGGGACATCGAAGAGGCCGCCGAGGCGGGAGATAAGCTGGCCAACATGGTTGTCCACACCGTAGGGGAGAGCATCGGCACGGGCGTTGC
>JAGLQP010000427.1 GCA_023136785.1 Spirochaetales bacterium | reverse complement strand
CGACGACTCTATTGAAAAGAAAGCCCGCACACGAACGTGTCAGGCCTTGGCGGAATTGGTGGTGAACAAGGGAATGAGAATTCTATATGCTGGGGAAGAGGAAAAACGGGAGTTTGCCGACCGAGTTGTCCAGAAGGCCAGACAGGAGGGCCTGCCGAGAGAAGCTGTTGAGTTTGCCCTGTTCGATCCCCTTGGAATCGGCTACACAATAGGTGCCAATTGCAACAGTTTCTTGTTGGGCTCAGTTGGGGAATTGTCCCTTATGATCGATGATGACGTTATAAGCAGGTATTCTCTTGCCCCCAAACCGGCAGAGAGATTAATGCTCTGCTCGTCTCCTGATCCAACTCAAATTCGTTTTTTCTCAAACCGGGCTGACCTTCTCAAGGCTGTTGAGTTCACAGATCTCTGTATCCTTGAATCCCACGAACAGCTGTTGGGACACTCCTTATCCGAGTGTATCAGGAGTGTGGGTGGGCCTGGGACAGTAGATTGCTCCGGCTTGAGTCCTGATTCTGTTCGTATTCTGGAAGCGGAATCTGGAAAAGTTGTGGTCACGATGACCGGGGTCTGCGGCGATTCCGGAATGGGCTCCCCTCGGATGTTTGTTGGTCTCACGGGGGAGAACCGAGAAGATTTATTGACAACAGAAGATCAATACAGATCCGCCTTCGTAAGCAGAGAAGTATTGCGAGCTGTAACACGACCGACCGTCAGTCACGGCGGATTGCTCATGACGATGAACTGCGGTTTCGATAACCGAATTCTTCTGCCTCCCTTCTTTCCGGTTATGCGTGGCTCCGACGGTTTGTTTGCTCAAACACTCCGTGCATGCTGGCCGGAAAGTGCAATCGGTCATCTACCGATCGCCTGTTTCCATGATCCTCAGGAACCAAGGTTTCACGTCCCGGAAGAGTCGCGGAAGAGTTCAATCAGGATGGTTGATTTGCTCATTCTCCTTGTGCAGAGCTTTCAACCCGGACGAGGGTGCCGGGCAGGAGAGAAAAGACTCAAGGCTCTTGGGCGATATCTCATCGGACTGGCCGAAATGAGCACCTCTGAATTTATCGAGGTCCTTGGCACTCTGTGGGTTGCCGAGATGAGCAGGCATATCGAGTACCTAGAATATCTGCTTGCCTTGTACGATTTCCAGCCTGAGTATTGGGCTGAGGACGTATCAGCGTACATCGAATCGATTAAACGCAGAATCGCAACCAACAGAATGATCCCCGATGACCTTAGCGGCCATTGTGATGAAGGGGAGGTGGAAAAACTCTGCCAGGAGTTTGTTGCTTCTTTTGGAAAGTTGCTCTACTGGTGGCCAACCATCTGGGAAACCGCCACCTTCTTGAAATCCGAGGGAACGATGATGCTGAGACTGCTGTAGGGCAGCCGTGGATACAAGCCGATTGCTCAGCTGCCTACATATAAGAGGCTCAAACCTTCAGTCCCGGAGATGTACAACTTTTCATCGGAAGACCAAGTCATCCCCGTAGCTTTACCCGGTATCACTGCAAAAAAGGGAATCTTGTACACCGTTCCATATTTGCGGATATACAGGAAGTATCGGGAGAGATAGGCTTGATTGGCATCCGGCCAGGCACTCGAGATATCGATCATATCGATGTTCTGACCCGCGGTCTCTGGGATCTGGGTTAGGGTTCCCAAAGTAACGGGGGATTCGTTCGTAACCTGGGCCTCCCACACTCCGTCGGTCGTTCCCATGAATAGAGTGATCGGGCCAACAGTGGGAGGTCGGTACCCGAGGGAGAGGATCTCATCCGGAGCGGAAAAGTTCATTTGATGCCCGGCTAAAGTCGGTGTGGAATCTAGAAGGAATGCTGGCGGAAGGGCGAACGCCCCACCCTCGGTTGCGAAATAGGCGTTGTTGTTGCTCACGACCATGTCTCTGACCCCGCTTACGTCCAGATTAACCCACGGCTGTTGTACTCCACTTACGGTGTGCACACCACCAATACCGTCTGCCCGGCGAAAGAACAGAGCGTAATCGACGGACACCGAAAAAACACCCGATTCTTCGATCTCTTTATTCCCCCCCAGTGCGGAAGACAAGGTTGTGTCGAAGTTCCAACCATCACCGCCGTAAAATGGTACGATCCCGTTGTTTGAGTTCATGCGGGCAGCCGAGAAGTAGCCTGGAGACAATCCATTAACTCTATACGATTTTACGCCTTCTCCATACGGGTCATCCGCCAGATCATAGCTGTCTGCAAGGGACACCACATAGTCAGGGTCAATATAATTCAGATACACGAGATACAATTTGCTCGCTTCGGCTGCATAGACGTCCGAACCGCTTTCAGCCACCCCAGTAAGATGTTTGCCCATCAGATCAGCGGAGAAGTAGATGCCATTAAAGCTTGGGATATAATCCAGCGTGGTGGTGACGGTGATATCGTCGCCGGGTGAAATTTGGAACTCTTCGGACTC
>JAGLQP010000426.1 GCA_023136785.1 Spirochaetales bacterium | reverse complement strand
TTTCAGCCAGAAGCCTGGAAACCGTGGTGTTCCCGCAGCCGCTCTTACCGGATATCGCAATTCTCACTTCACTCGACATTTCTCAACTGTTCCCTGATTTTCTCGAGAGTATCTTTCAGCACCACGATCGATCTGTCCACTTCCGATAGAAGATTCTTGGCACCGATGGTATTGAACTCCCGGTTCAATTCCTGGCAAATGAAGTCAAGTTTCTTTCCCAAAGAACCTCTCTCTTGGAGTATCTTCTTGAAGCTCTCCAGGTGAGATCGAACCCGAACGAGCTCCTCATGAATGTCGGATTTCATCAGCAAGACCGCCGTCTCTGCCAGGATCCTGTTCTCATCGATCCTGTTCGCCAGCAGCTCTTCGAACCGGCTCCGCAAATCGTTCTTGATTTTTTCTTCCAGCTGCGGAGCCACGGCCTCAAGCCCGGAAATTTCAGTCTCGATCCCCTCGAGCAGGCCGATAATGTCCTTTTCGGTGGCTTTTCCTTCTCTCTGACGGAGTTTATCGAACTCCTCGAATACCGAATCCAAAACAGGTTCAAAATCGGGCCAGTACTCATCCATGTCCAAGGACTGCTCGGGCTTCAACATGCCTTCGATGCGCAGCAGATGGGACAGCCGGATTTTCTCTCGAATGCCCGCCGCCTCGGCCAGCCGCCGCAGAGCCTGCACGTATGACTCGACATAGTAGGGATCCACGGCGATCTCTGTGGCCCGGCCGAGCTCGACGGCCTTCACGTACAGCTCAACCCGCCCGCGCAATATCCGTTTAGACAGGAACTCACGAATCTTCTGCTCCAGTGGATTAAGAAACGGCGGCAGGTAGATGAGGATATCCAAAAACCGATTGTTGTAGGATTTCATCGTAATGGTGATCTTGTGCTTCTTGTCGCGATGCTCGCGATAGGCGAAGCCGGTCATGCTCTTCATTTCTTGTCCCTACTCATTCTGTCAAAAAGTTTTCGCCCGATCCGCCAGTTGTCCCCCGCCCCCATGGTAACGAACAGATCCCCTGGTCTGAGGGTGCTCTCGAAAAAGGCAACGGATTCTCCGGGCTCTTCGAAATAAACCACTTGAGGATGATGGCGGCCCACCTCGCGGAAAAGTGTATTTCCATCCACACTGCCGTCGCTTTGCTCCCGGGCGGAGGAATAGATACGGTGTAACACCACGATCGCCGCGTCGGAAAAGCAGGTCCCAAACTCTGCCAAGAGTGCCTTGGTTCGGGAGTAGGTATGGGGCATAAAATCCACGAGGATCCGGCGTCCCGGATAAAAGCTCTTCAGACCGGCAAGGGTGCTTGAAATCTCTGTCGGATGATGTCCGTAGTCATCGATGAATAGTACGTCCTTCGCGATCCCGAGGATTTCACTCCGGCGTTTGCTGCCACGAAAGCCTGCAATCCCTTCCGTCATGGCGCGGACTACATCAGCGGTCAACCCCCGACCCTCCTGCTTCAGCACACAGGAGCTCAGGGCGATCGCCGCGGTCGCATTGTATGCGGAATGAGCCCCCGGAATCTTGAGAATCAGAGGCTCCGGCACTCCGGACAGGCGCAGCAGGGTCTGTCCCGGCCCGGTCCCGATCTCCTCGATGCGGTACATTCCCGTCGCTGTTTTTCCGTACTGAATGATTTCCACATCGGATCTTTTTTCCCGTACCCTGGCCTCAACCTCCCGGGCGCCCCGGTCATCATGATTGATGATCAGTTGCCCGCCTCGCGGAAGGTTCATACAGTAGCTCAGGAAGGCACTCAACACGTCTTCAAGGTCTTTGAAATAATCGAGATGGTCCGCCTCCACACCGGTCACCACGATTCGCCGCGGATGGAAGTGCAGAAAATGCCGCTTGTATTCACAGGTTTCGGCGACGAAGTACCTCCAGCCCAGAATGAGGGTCGAGCGACTGCCGAAGCTCTCTACTTCCGAGCCCGCCAGTACGGTGGCCGGAACGTTCCAGGCTTTGAGAATCGTACCGGCCAGGGCAACCGTTGTGGTTTTGCCGTGGGTCCCGGAAACACCGCTGGCATCGCTGGATTCAGACAGGAGACCGAGGGCCTCGGGATAGTTGATGATAGGGATTCCCTTGGCCGCGGCTGCTACGAGCTCCGGATTCTCGCTCCGGTCGTACGCCGCGGAGTGTATGACCAGCCGGATTTCCGAATCGATACGAGCGGCATCGAAGGATTCCCAATAGGGAATGCCCAAACATCCTAGAATCTTGTCCGTGTAAAATTTCTCCGGACCATCGGAGCCGGTGATCCTTGCCTCCCGATCGGCCAGTATCTCTGCCAGAGCGGCCATACCGGTGCCCTTGATGCCCACCAGATGGATTCGATATCCTGAAAGCGAAGCTGGCAACTGGGGTCGAATCATCCCTGAAACTATATCCGAAGGCCCTATGTGTTTCAATCGGAGGTATCATCTGGTACTAGGCGCCCATATGTC
>JAGLQP010000425.1 GCA_023136785.1 Spirochaetales bacterium | reverse complement strand
CGGTGACTCGTGGCTTCCTCAAGGCTGGGAGGTCTTGGATAGCAGAGCTCAGAGGGCGGGCTGAGTCCCTGGCCCTGACCTTGCCCGGAGCGTTTCACTATTTGAAGGAGAGCTTGAGTCTCTGTGCTGTAACCACCGTGGTTACCAGCACCATAGCCCGCAGGCTGCAGTGCGCTTCCAGAACTACGGCCGAGGCGATCGCCGATGCCGCGGAGGAGGGTACCCTGATCGCCGGCCTGGGAGTATTCGAACAGGGATTCTACAACCGATTGGGATTTGGCAGCGGTCCGTACGAGCATTGGATCGATTTCGATCCGGCCGCTTTGAAGGTTGGCAGCCCGTCGCGTCCTCCCCATCGACTCACCGCGAGCGACTGGAAGGCGGTGCACGCCTCCCGGCTTGATCGTATGAAAGGGCATGGATCCTGCAGCGTATTTTCTTCTGAGCTGACCCGGTTCGAGATGGTACACACGCCAAAGGGATTCGGTTTTGGTTACTACAATGCCGATGAATTGACCCACCACCTTTGGCTGTCTAACCAAGGGGGTGAACACGGACCTGTTGAGATGTACTGGTCAGCATTCCAGACCTACCGTCAGTTCCTCGAGCTATTGTCGCTGGTCAAGAGTATCGGCGATCAGTTTCACCTGGTGAAGATGCGGGAGCCCTCAGGAATCCAGCTCCAGGATTTGATAGAGCAGCCCTTCAAGTATCAATGTATGACTCGACAGGCTCGATTCGAGTGCAGGGCCCAAGCGGTAGCCTACTGGCAGATGCGGATTCTCGATCTAAAAGGATGTATCGAGAAGACCCACCTGCAGGGAGCCCCGGTTCGTTTTAACCTCGAGCTTACAGATCCCATCAAGGAATTTCTGCGGGAGCGGAAGGGTTGGCGGGGTGTGGAAGGAACATACGAGGTGAGTTTCGGCGAGCAGAGCCGGATTGAACCGGGAAAGCAGGATCGACTGCCGACCTTGAGAGCGGAGGCGGGAGCCTTTACCCGCATGTGGACGGGTGCACAATCCGCGTCGACTCTGGCCGTTACGGATGTGCTGGCCGGACCCCCCGAGCTTATCGAATCACTGGACAGGATATTTCAAATTCCTGTACCCCATACCGATTGGGATTTCTGATCTCGGGCCTCAACCTACTCGTACATTGGTTGGTTCGGGCGTTCGGCTGTAGATAGAAGGATGACTTATCTTTTACCAGTACGGGGACGAAAATAACAGCGGAGAAAGAGAGGAGTAAAGATGCGACGAATATGCTTTTCGATTTTGATCGTTGGTTTGCTGGCGTTTGTATTTGGGTGTTCCACCAGTATACCCGTTACCGTGACCAAACCGGCGGAGATCAACATGTCCGGAAACCGGGTCATAGCCGTGCTGGATTTCCGCTATCCGGTGAAAGATAAAACCATCACCGGGAAGGATCTCCTGGAATGGGCGATTTCCAAGCTTACCGGGATCGATCTGCTTAAAGAGATGAGCGTGGAACAGAAGGTGGCGGACCATACGACTTCCCAGGTGATCATGACCCTCCTCAATACGGGGTATTTCCAACTGGTGAGTCCTCAAGAGGTTGCTCAGGCCATGCAGGGAGGGATAAGCAGCAGCACAACGGCCGTGGATATCGGAAAAGCCGTCAAGGCCCAGGCGATCGTCAACGGCGAACTGTATCTGCTGGAGGCCAAAGATCAGGAGTGGATGGACGAGCGGAAGATCACCGACGCCAGCACGGGACAGGAGCAGACCGTGTACGTGCCGATGATCAAACGCACGGTCTGGGTCGGGATGACATATCAGGTCGTGAACACCGAAACGGGAAACGTGGTCGCCTCCAGATCATTCCAAACCCAGGCTTCCACTGACAGAGAATTAGCAGACAAGAGGGATCTACCCGACGAAGAGGGTATGTACAAGAGACTGGTTGATCAGTTCATGCCGCAGATGGCCAAACAGCTTGCTCCCTATCAGGTACGGGAGCACCGTACGCTGATGCGGGATAAGACGAAGGATCCCAGGATGGAGCAGGCGGATGAGCTGGTGAAGGGAAAGGTCTACGACAGCGCGTTGGAGATATTCCTCAACGTTTGGCAGAGTAACAGAAACGTTGCTGCCGGCTACAACGCGGCCATTCTCTACGAGATCACCGGTCAGCTGGAAGCGGCGATCGCGCAGATGAAGATCGTGGTGGATGCCACGGCGGACAACAGAGCCATGCGGGAATACAACCGACTGCTAACGGTGAAGCAGGAGCAGGAACGCCTGCGGGAGCAGCAACAGTAAGGACACGGACCAAACCGTTTCAGAAGGTTGTTCTTAAGTAGAAGAACGTGGCCGGCGAGTTTGCGAAGTGCGGCGCTTCCGGGTCGTATCTGCCCACGCATATCAACGTCTGGGCCTGAACCTCTCCGAGCCTCTCGGCCAGGGATGATTGTACCATTGGTATTGTG
>JAGLQP010000424.1 GCA_023136785.1 Spirochaetales bacterium | reverse complement strand
GGCCGGGGTTCTTCCGCCGCCTTCTGCCAGGCCCTCTTGGCACCGGAGCTGTCACCGGAGTCGTTCAAAGCCGCTCCGATGCGGTAGTGCGCCTCGGCATTGGCTTTGTTGAAGGGCTCGCCTACCCCAATATTGCGGGGATACTCGAAGACCTGTTCGAAGCAGGGCACCGCTTCTTTGTGTTTGCCCCTGCGCAGCAGGCTGATTCCCTTGCCGATGTTGGCATCTATGTACAGCAGACGGACTCCTTTATATACCTCCCAGGGGTAGAAACGAGTGGAGGAGAGTATTTTCAGCGCCTGATCCCACTCCTGCCGGTCGACGTGGAAAGCAGCCGCCATCTCGGCGATCACATCGTTTTCCATCAGTTCTTCGGGGATCGATTCGATCAAGCCTTTTCGTCTGTCTTCCAGGCCGCAGGCCAGAAAGATCCGGTTCAGCTCGAAGTAAAGTTTGTAGTCCTTTCGGTCCGCGGCGAGGGCCTTCTCGTAGGCACGAATGGCCGGGTCGGGCTGCTCCTGGGCTTTCCAATAGGTCCGGCCGATGTTCCGATGGACCACCGAAAAATCTTTGAGCCCCGGGGCCGCTTCCTCCCACAAACCGAGTGCTTCCGCAGGCCGGGCCTTAGCGCAGAGTAAGTTTCCCAGGTAGTATCTCGCCTTGTTGTCCTGGGGATTCACTTCGATGGCTCGACGAAGCACCGCTTCCGCTTCCAGACGGTGGGGGAAAACAAAATCCGGGTCCCGCTCAGAGGCGTTGCGGAAGTGGGCAGCAGTATCTTTGGCTCTTATCTTTTCGCTGCAGTATCCGAGAAAGTAATCCACCATGGGATAGGCTTTACGGGAGACACTGGCCCCCTGGTTGTACAGAGAGAGGATTCTGTAGGCCTCCTCGTACAGTCCGAAACGGGCATACTCGCAAGACAGTTCAAGATAGGACTGTACCTCATCCCTCAGAGCGTGTTCCAATTCTTTCTGGGCATCCGGGGCCTTTTGTTTTTTATTCTGCTTGAGGAACACAGACTCGCTCAGTGCCATGAAGTTCAGGGGGTCCTTCGAGAGTATCTGCTCCAGCTGCTTCTCTGCCGCTTCGAGGTGTTCCTGCCTGCGCAAAACACAGGCCAACAGCGCCTTGGCCTCGCCGTTCCAAGGGAACTGGCTGTTCGATTTTTCCAGTTGTTCTCTGGCTTTGGAGTGCTCGCCTTGACCGAGGTACAGCCCGCCGAGAAGGTAGGAAGCGCCGGCACGATACAGGCGGCTGCGTAGCAGATACTTGAGCTCCTCGATTGCTTCGACGAACTTCTCTTCGTGTATTCGACAGACGCCTAAATAGAAACGGGCCGCCTCCTCACCCACCTCCTGCTTCAACACCTTCTGGAAATGGGATGCGGCATCGGAGAACTTGCCCTGACGCATGTCCAGTATCCCCAGTGCCACCGCGGCCGGGCAGAAGTTGGGATCGTCCTGGAGAGCTCGCCGGTAGACGGTTCGGGCCTTCTCGTAATCACCCAGCTTTTCCAATCCGATCCCGTTGCGCCACTGATCTTCAGATCGGGGACTCTCCCGATCAGCCTTGATCTTGACGTATCCCTTGTACTCCAGCTCCGGCTCATCCCTTGTCCGTGTGTCTCTGGCAAGGAGCTCGCCCTCGGCAGAACACACCGTGAAAACTGCGTCCTCGGAAGACGCACCGTTCAAGGGTATTTGGGCGAGGTACGGTACCGCCGGATCCAGATCTGTCTTCTCCTCCCAGACCGTGGTTCCATCGACCGTGAGGGTCAATTTGGCTCCTTTTTGAGGTGAGATCACCTGGATTCCCAGATGGAGCGAGCCCGCTTCGGGTCTCAAGCTGAGGGCGAGCTCCCGGTTGGCGAAGGTGGGGGCGCCGATCTTTCGCACGGGGTACCAGATCTCCCGCCAGCTTTCCTCCGAAAAGGGGGACAGGATCTCCCAGATACCCATGGTAGGCAGACGACCGCTCTGCATCTCCGCATAGGGGCCATCGGCATCGGTGAGCATGTCTTCCCAGATGTCTCCGTCGTCGCAGTTGCCCCATGTGTAGAACTTGGTGCCCCGGGCTTCGCTGCGGTCAGCCACATTGATCATTCCCCGCTCCAGATCGTGGTTGTACCAACCCACATACTCCAGACGGGGATTGAGGCAGAACATATCCTGGGCTTCAACATGGTTTTTGTCCCAGCTGATATCCACGCCTTCGTTAACCGGAAAGCTCATGAGGTCTTTTAGAGTCATGACTTTGGTGGCGCTGGTCAGGTACTCCATGCCCTTCGATACGGGGGCTGCGGAGTTTGCCCAAAACCAGAAACGGTTAGGGAAGGCTGTGCGGTTGTTCAGGTGCATCTCCGTTTCGAAGCAGGCCCGCCCGGGATAGAGGGTCAGGGCCACGCTCCAGCGCATGCGGGAGATACGCTCGAGATCTCCGAACAACAGGGAAGCACTG
>JAGLQP010000423.1 GCA_023136785.1 Spirochaetales bacterium | reverse complement strand
TGAGGGAGGAGGAGTTGGAGCAGATCTACTCCAGAGGCGGTGCGATGCATGCTTTTATCGAGGCCAAGAAAAGCGGGAAAGCCCGCTACCTGGGAATCACCGGGCACGGTCAACCAGACGTTCTGATCAAGGCTTTGCAGGAAAAGCCCCACCTGGATGCTCTGATGACGGGATTCAACTTCTACGATCGCTTCAATTTCCCCGGCAAGGAGCAGCGCCTCATTCCTTTGGCCAAGGATAAAGGAGTGGCCCTGATCGGGATGAAAGCTTTTGCCGACGGGCTGCTCTGGGAATATCCGGAGGAGAGCTTGCGGTACACCCTATCGCTTCCCATCGATGTACTGGCCTGCGGCTTCAATACCACAGCGATGCTGGAGACGGATCTGGAGATCGTACGTAGGTTCAAGCCCATGAGCGAAAAGGAGAAGCAGGAGATCTTCACTCACAACACCGTCTTGAGCAACAGCGTCTGCCGTTTATGCGACGAGTGTCTGCCCTGTCCTGAGGGAATCAACATTCCCAAGGTGTTCCTGTGCGAGGGTTGGTACGACAGACAGATGCGGGACCGTCGGATCCGCAAGCCGCCGGAGTTCGCCCTTCGCGATCGCCTACGCTTCTGGCTTGACGACCGGGATCTGGCCAGACAATCCTATTCTCAACTCGATGTAAAGGCCGACGCCTGTACGGCCTGCGGCGACTGCTCTCCCCGCTGCCCTTATGGTCTGGACATCATAGCGAAGCTGGACAATGCCCACTACAAGTTAACCAGAGAGGTCACTTCCAGCGTACCTCTTTGAGTCATTGGCAGTCCACGGCTGGTTTCGCGTCCCCCGGTTCCAAGGATGGAAGCGCATCAGGCGTAGCAGCCCATATACCGCTGCATGGCATCCATCAAAGCCTGTACATTCGCCAGTGGAACGCCGGGGTATAATCCGTAGATCATCATCAATCCCCCCTGCTTCGATCCAAGCTTCTCCACCTCTTCGCGAATAAGGGCGTCTATCTGTTCGGGAGTGCCCGCGTAGGTTATCTGCTGACGATCTATATCGAGATCGACACATACCTTACCCGCAAGATTCTCCTCGATCCAGTCGATTCCGTTGACCAGATCCTGAAGGTTCAACACATCGAATCCCACATCGATCAGGTCTCCGACCAGAAGACGGATATCCCCGTCCGAATGCATATGAATTACGCATCCCGCCTCTCGGGCCGGCTGAACGATCCGCCTGTATGAAGGTTTGATATATTTCCTGAAGTGATCGGGGGACAGCATGGGGCCGATCTGCATACCGAGATCCTCGCCGTAGCCCATCCATTCGACCCGTGCCTCTCGAATATAGTTGCGAACCAGCCCGAGGTTGAACTCCTCCAGCAACGCGATCAACCGTCCGAGTCGGGATTCTTCATCGGCCATGTCGTAGAGAAGATTCTGATAGCCTCGTAGATCGGTCAGCTTCAAGAAGGTATGCCCGTGCCCGATTTCTCCGGCTGCGATTTGACGTTTAAATCCGAGCTGACTGGCTTCTTGAGCCTTTTTGCTCCAGTCGATAGGACCCCAGTGGTCGAATCGATCGGGGTCCGGTGGTAGGTAAGTGTCAAAATCCCGCCATGATTCCAACGGATGCCTGGTTACGGTTCCGGTGATGCCATCGTCCGTTGTCTGCCAAACACATCCCCAGGGATCTGTGAACGACACTCCGGCTCGAGCGTAGGGAGGATAGTCCGGCTCAACCGGCTCGCTTGAACGCTGGAAGTCGGGAAAGAGATGGGGGTGCGCTTCCATAAGATCCTGCAATGATCCTTTGGGATAGTGATGCCAGCAGGCAGGATTAATATGGAAGATCATGGGAATGCTTTCCGGATGCTCGAAGCGTACAGCCCGCAGTATGTTCTCTCTGGCATCCATATCGCAATCTTCGCTGTTGCGGTCCGCCGCAGCTCGGCGCCCCCCGTTATCAGAGAGTGTATCCCGAAAACGGGTAATCGAAAAGAAGTCTTTGATCCTCAATTACTCCCTACCCACCACGCATCTCCACCAGGAATACCTGCTACACTTATTGGGACAATGCCCATTATTATGATGACCGTCGAAAATTTTGTTTTCGAGGGCGGGATATGAGCAAACGCGACATAATTCGGGTCATGTTGGACCACAAACAACCCGACTACGTGCCCTGATCCTTCGGCTTCACCAAAGAGGCCAAAGACAAGCTCTATGACCACTATGGAGCCGACGCTGACCTGGAGGAGATACTGGACAATCACCTGCTCAAATTAGGTGTTTCAGATCGGCTTCTCCCTCTGGGAGCGCGCCTGGACACTGCGGGGATTCGCCAACATGATGATGGATTTCTACGATAATCCGAGGTTTGTTAAGGAGCTTCTCCACACCATCGCCGCATACAACATCGCTCATCTAAGCGAAGCCATGCAGTATGACATCGACGCCGTATATTTCGGAGACGACTGGGG
>JAGLQP010000422.1 GCA_023136785.1 Spirochaetales bacterium | reverse complement strand
ACGGGATTGCCTGCAGGGATGCGCCATCTGCGGACGGCCAGATTCAAGACGATGACCGAATCGCCTATCTGCGGGACCACTTCAGCGCGGCACACAGGGCCATGCAGGACGGGGTCAAGCTCGCGGGCTATCAAGTATGGAGCCTGATCGACAACTTCGAATGGGCCCATGGATTCAGCAAACGCTTCGGCATCGTGTACGTGGATTACAAAACCCAAGCCCGCACCCTGAAGAAGAGTGCTCACTGGTACCGAGAGGTCATCAACAACTCCGGATTCTAGAGCTGCCGCAGCGGCGCGTGCTCCAAGGCGACCTTTATTCTCTGACAGCAACAACAGACAGGGTCACAACCAGCGCGACAAGTGATCCGGCGATCCCCATAGCCACGGTTAGGGAAAGGGGAGCGAGTATTCCTCTACCGGCTTTTCCCGATAGCAGTAATGGCATAACTCCAGCAATTGTCGTAAGGGAAGACACAACCAGAGGTCTTAGTTTTTTCACTAATGCCTTGTAGACTCTTTCTACGGTTACCCGGCCTCCACGAAGATCGGCAAACACGAGAATGGCATTGTTCACGGCAATCCCGCTCGTCAGGATCAGACCGATGATCACAGGCAAAGTGAACGGCCAGGAAATTACCTTCAGAGCCAAGAGAGGACAGACGAAGGAGAAGGGAATTTGAAGCAGGATGATGCCGGAAATACGGATCGATTCAAACTGAAACATGAGTATGAAGAAGATCAGAAGCACCGCCAGACCCAGGCTCACCAGCACGGCTTTCGCCAGCAGAATCTCCTCCTCCACTTCCCTGCCGATGTCCCCCCGATATTCCGGTGGAAAAGGAAAAGTTTCCAGGATCCCCCGGGTGGTCCGCAGGAGTTTAGCTCTGCTCCTCCAGTCGGTCAGGATGGATAGGCTTAGACTCCTGGATCGATTGAGGTGGTAGATCCTTCCGCTCTGCTCTTGCTCGGTCACATGCACGAGCGAGCCAACCGGCAGGGCGCCGGTGCGGGACGGCAGCTGCAGCAGCATCTCAACACTCCGCTGTTCCTGGTTGAGGTTTTTCGATTGCAGCACCATATCCATTTCCTCCGGACCGGTTGTCCACTTGTCTACAACGGGTGCGGATAGAGCCCAATACATCTGGGAGTACAACTGCCTCGGATCCAGGCCTGCCTGGGAAACCTTCGTCAAATCGACATGCAGCGTCCTTGCAGGAAGCACGTCTTTGAAATGGAAAACAACCCCTTTGGTTCCGGGCAGCCCGTGAAGGTCCTGAGCCAGCTGAACAGCCAACCTTTTCAACTCATCCAACCTTGGACCCGAGAGTGTCAGGGTAAACGAAGTCCCCTCGGTTGAGCCGGCGGGGAAATGCAGGAACCCTTCCCCAAGAGTGTCTTCCTGCTCCCGGAGGAAGGCCACCAACTGCCCTGTGTTCACAGCTTCTGCCGTCTGCACATAAAAGATCGCTCGTTCGCGTTCATAGCGGCTGCTCACCCGATCCACACCTCTATAGGCCAAGAGGGTTCGTTCCATGGAGGAAGCCGCCTGCACGATGAACTCCTTTGTATATCCGCTTGGATACTCAACGGAGAAATGAGTCACTTCATCCCTCAGCCCGGTAAATCCCATTCCGCGCCTCTCCGATCCGAATGCCATGATAAAAAGGACACAAGCCGTGACAACAGCCGCAATCGAAATCGGCCATCGGATCCTGTTCATTATGGAGACAAGAGCTCGAATGCAGCCTAGAATTGTGTCCTTTCCACGAGCAAACTCCAAAATCCTCAAACCCTGTCTGCCGGTTGCGGTGCTTGCGGCTCTGCGGGTTCTATAGTACCAGTGCAGAAAGGTGGGAAGGAAGAGGAAAACAAATAGACAAGAGGCAACCACCGACCCGGCCACCGAGACGGCAAGACCTTTGAACTGATGGACCAACACAGAAGGAGCGAAAAACAGGGGGAGGAAAACCGCAATCGTTGTGGCGGCGGAGAACAGAATCGGGCCACGAGACACGAACACCGCCTTTCGGTAGTCCATACCTGATTGGAAGTACTCCTCAACGAAGATGACACCTGCATCGATTACCAGTCCGACGCCTACAGCAATACCGGAAAGCGTAACAATATTGAGTTCCTCCCCCGATACCCGCAACATCGCGAGTGAAACAAGAACGGCGAAGGGAATGTTCGCGCTGATCATGAGGGCCGGAAACAGTCTTCCCAAAAATAGAATTGTGAGCAGCACTACGAAGCAAATCCCGGCAGACACGGCGTAGAGAATCTGTTCAAGCGCTTTACGAACAAGACGCCCATAGCTGTACAAAATCTCTCCGGCTGGAAGATCCTCGGTAAGCCCTTCCAACCGGCTGCAGAGTGCCAACAGATTGGCATCGCCGGTGGGCTGAACATAGACGATCAAACGTTGCATCCCGTCTACCCTTCCCAGTGATTCTGTCCTGCGTTTTTCTATCCCG
>JAGLQP010000421.1 GCA_023136785.1 Spirochaetales bacterium | reverse complement strand
CTCGCTGCAGGCTACTGGGCTGTACGACCTGCAGGACGATCTCTGGGACCTGCCCTGGGCACCGCCGGGTTATTCGGACCCCCTTGCGGGTAACTGGGGTGGGCTCGTTTTCACCAGTCTGTCCATTGCTCTGCTGCAGTTGCGGGGCGGCCTTTGGAATCCGGGGATCTATTTTGGGGACTTGTTCGTCGTCCCCTTCCTCAGCCTGGCCTTCAATCAGGATTTGGAGCTGCAGCTGGCCTACGGCGCTACTCTTCATTTCGAGCTGAAGGCCGGTGCCAGAGACGAGGGTTTTCCCCTGGATCTGTATGCAGGTTATGGTGTGACCCTCGAAGGGCAGCTCTTCATCCTGCTAGGCGTCGAAATCCCAGGGCTGTACGGCGGATACATTCATGAAGGTCGTAGCGGTAGATTTCCCCAACCGGTGCCGAGGATCGGCATATAGTGATATCCTCCGAATCCGAGCTCCACGTCGAGGAGCTCGAAGCTCTGCTCCGCGATCAAGGTTTTCACAGGGTCGCTTTTCTATCCACAAATGGGCTTCCCCGGCGGCTGGCCGAGCACCCGCAGATCTCCGTCCTCGGACAGGGGACCTTCCTGATCGCCGCTCTGTCCTGCTATCCCCGGGAGCAGGATGACGCATCCGCTCCCGGGGATCCCCACGCCCTGATCGCACCCTTCGCCAGGAGGAACTACTACGGCGAGGCGGTTTCCCGCTTGAAAACCGTGGTCCGCATCCTCTGCAGGGATCATGGCCTGAGCAAGCAAGCCCTAAGGATCTTCTGCAACTCCCGTCTTCCCGAAAAACCGTTGGCCCGCTTGAGCGGATTGGGTTCCTTCGGGAAGAATACTCTGATCCTGATTCCCGGGTTGGGATCGCTGTTCGTCATTGCCGGGCTCTTTCTCCCCTTTCCGGTGACCGGGATCACCGATTATCCCCGACCGTCTGGAGATCTTCCCCCAACCGGGCCGGACGTGCGTTTTGACCTTTGCGGTTCCTGCCGGGCCTGCCAGGATATCTGTCCTGTCGGAGCCCTTCCCGAAGCGGGCCGACTGGATGAGAAGCGCTGCCTCCAGGCATTGTGTACAGAGACCGTACCCTTCTCCGAAGCGTTCCGTCGCGCCTGGGGCTTCCGTTTCTACGGCTGTCAGAGTTGTCAGGAGGTCTGTCCCCACAACAGAGCCTTGAGCCTGGAAACCCAGACCAATCTCGGCGTACTGGGTCCCAGCCTATCCCTGAAGCGTCTGCTCTCCCTTTCGTTTCTTGAGCTGAAGGAGGTTGTTCGCAGGAGCGCCCTGGACAGGTCCTGGATCCCGCCCCGGACCCTCCTTCGCAACGCCCTGGTCGCGGCGGGAAACCGCCGAGATCAGGTCCTCCTGAACTTCGTGGCCCGCCATCGTTCCAGCGACGATGAACTCGTGCGGGAAGCGGCCGAATGGGCGGTGCAGCGTATAGAGTGCGGTCATGATTGACTGGCGCAAGAATCTGTCCCTGCTCTGGATCTGCCAGGTCCTGTCCCTGATGGGATTCAGTTTCGCTTTACCCTTTACTCCTCTGTATATCCAGGAGATGGGAATCACCGATCCCGAGGTGTTGAGGCTGTGGAGCGGCTTGCTCATGGCCGGATCCGGCGTGCCTATGGCGATCATGATGCCGATTTGGGGTTTTTTTTCCGATCGCTGGGGACGAAAACCCATGACTCTGAGGGCCAACCTGGGGGGAGCTGTTGTCCTGTTTGCCATGGGTCTGGTTCGTACTCCCGAATTGTTGTTGGTCCTGCGGATGGTTCAAGGGGCCTTAACCGGGACCGTGATCGCCAACCTGACTCTGGTCGTATCAAACACACCGGAGAAGCGCATCGGTTTCGCCATCGGCATCATGAACTCCGCGGTGTTCGCAGGCAATGCGATCGGACCTCTTGTGGGGGGGTACTTCGCCGATGTGTTCGGCTTCCGCATAGCTTTCTTCCTCTCCTCGATCACCCTGTTTCTCG
Source organism: Spirochaetales bacterium (assembly GCA_023136785.1). GTDB lineage: Bacteria > Spirochaetota > Spirochaetia > SZUA-6 > DRHE01 > JAFGQJ01. Next base: position 485 of record JAGLQP010000421.1, on the reverse strand, counting down.
CCTTCTTTATCGCCCTGTTCTGGGTCAAGGAAGATTTCTCTCCCCAGGTGGCTCCGGGGCCACCCCGCATATTCAGAGATATGGCGCACCTGATTCGGGAGAACCGAATCCTCCCCTTCGTTGCCCTGTTCGCCCTGTTCGCCTTGGCCCGCTTCTCTCCCCGACCGATGTATCCGCTGCTGGTCAAGGAGATCGCCGCCGCAGGCTTGGGCGTTGCCACCCAGGCAGGGCTGATCAACGCAACCGCCGGAATCGCGGCGGTATTGGCAGGCATTGCGGTAGGACGGCTGGCGGACCGGGGAAAGCCCTTCGGCATCGGCATGTTCTGTGCCATTCTGGCCGGGGTGTTTCTTCTTCCCCAGGGGTTCATGCCCACCGTCTGGAGCCTCGTTCCCCTCGTCTTTTTCGCTGGTTTTTTCTCCGCCGGGATCGATCCGATCATGAACATCGTTCTGTCGAGGCAGGTGCCCGTGGAGAGAAGGGGA
>JAGLQP010000420.1 GCA_023136785.1 Spirochaetales bacterium | reverse complement strand
CACGCCACTGACAAAGAATACGGAGGTTTTACTACGTTCCTCGATCGGAAGGGAGAGATACTCAGTCCGGATAAACCCATGTGGGTGATGAGCAGAATCAGTTGGGCGCTTTCCAGGCTCTACAACGATCTCGAACACAGAGAGGAATGGCTCAACCTTGCCCGCCATGGCATCGAGTTCATCCGCAAGTACGGCTTTGACAAAGACGGTAGGATGTTCTACGCGGTAACGCGGGAGGGAAGGCCCCTCCGCAAGAGGAGGTATCTGTTCACAGAGACCTTTGGGGTCATCGCTTTGGCCGAATACGCCCGGGCATCTGGTGATGATGACTGCCTAAGACTCGCGAAGAAGACGATGGATCTGATCGTCGAACTCTACAACAAGCCGGGCGCGCTGGAACCTAAAATTTACCTCGATGCCCTGAAAACCCGGGGACATTCCATGGCCATGATCCAGATCAACACTCTCCAGGTTCTGAGGAGCGCCGACAAGGACGGGATGTACGATGCCCGGATTGACAATGCAATTGAGGAAGTCTTTCGCTATTTCGTCAAACCCGAGAAGAAGGTACTCCTCGAGACTGTCGGCGAGAACGGCGAGTACCTCGGAACCCTGCCGGAGGGTCGCTGCGTGAACCCGGGCCATGCAATCGAGACAGCCTGGTTCATCATGGAGGAAGGCCGGAAACGGAAAGACATGGAATTGGTGAAGCGGGCTTTGCCCCTACTGGATTGGTCCCTCGAATTGGGATGGGACACCAAGCACGGGGGGATTCTCTATTTTGTTGATATCGAAGGAAGGCAGCCTATCCAGCTGGAATGGGATATGAAGTTGTGGTGGCCACATAACGAGGCAATCTATGCCACTCTGCTGGCCTACACTCTCACCGGTGAAGAGAAATATTCACACTGGTTCGAAAAAATACTCAGCTGGTCTTTGAAACACTTCCCCGATAGAGAGCACGGGGAATGGATAGGTTATTTGCACCGCGACGGAACTGTGGCTCTCGATATGAAAGGAAATTACTTCAAAGGCCCCTTCCACCTACCGCGGCAACAGTTGTTCTGCCATCTGTTGCTCAAAGAGATGCTGTCGAAAGCGTAAAAAAACCCATTTACAACCCAGGTGTCACCTGCTATACTCATCTGAAGCCACCCTTGGGAGGGGAACATGGATAGCAGTAAAGAAGAGCTTCTCGAGAAAGCCGTGTCGCTCCACGGTAAAATCGTACCGCCCCGGACGCGGAGATCTCTTGAGGAGTGTTTCACCACAGAAGAATCAAAGCTTATCTTCTGGTTCAACGACGAGACAGGGACAACCAAGGTGCTCATCAAGGAGCAATCTTAGGTAGGTTTGACAGCCTTCCGAGACCCCTTCGGTTCGCACCCCTTCGCTTCTCGTAGCACAAATACCCTGTAGACCAGGCTTAAGACCACCCCCAGACCTACATAGTACCAGACCCAAAGGGGCAACCCGACAACAAGCAGGGGCTCTCGGTTCCAGGCCCAGAAGTCATTGCCGAGTATGAACAGGCCAGAGAAAACCAGCACCCAGGGCCAAATGCCGGGGCGGACCGGAGCTACAATACCCGTGTTTTCTCCGGGTGCGGTACTCAGAAGGCTGACGACAATGAATACAACGGTCGTTGCTGCGAGAACAGGGACAACCGGAAGGATTCCCGGCACACTCAACACATTGAAGTAGAAGGCCAGCACCAATCCTTCTCCCGCAACGATGCTGGCCGCCGCTGCGTAGCGGTTAGCCCGCTTCCAATACAGACCTCCGATCACAGTCGGTGCCAGTACCGCAAGACCGTTGAAGGTGGTTTTACTGATAAAATCGAGAATCGTCTGCGGCGGCTTGACGGCGATCAGGAATCCCAGCGCTCCGAGAAGCACGATGACTCCTTTTTCTTTCAGCACTTCCCTCTTCTTGAAGCGGACAAAGTCAACCGTAATCAGGGAGGTTAGGGTGAGCAGCTGTGAATCCATGGTGGACATCAGCGCAGCCAGACTGCCGGTGATGAGCAAGGTGCTGACAAAGACCCCGGCGTAGCGTTGCAGCAGCAGCGGAAAGATGGCGTCGGATTCGGCGGGAGTAAGATTGGGAAAGGTGTGCCTGCCCAACACCCCGATAGACACGGTCAGGAAGAAGAGAAAGGTCGTGATCAAGGGATAGAGGACCACTGTGGTGTTGAGGGACTTCTCATCCTTGGCCGCGATGAAACGCTGGAAAAGCTGCGGAAACATGGGATCGGCGAAGAACCAGAGAAACAGGTAGCCGAACCAGATTCCGAAGAGCATCGATCCGTCCTGACCGGGGCGGGAAAACAGGGCCGGGAAGGAATTGTAGATCTCCTCGCTGGTTTGGACAAATCCCCCGCTTTTACGAAGGATGATGAAAAATGCCGCCAGAGTGAAAACGATCATCATTGAGGCCTGGATCAGGTCGGTCCACACGATGGAACGCAAGCCCCCGAGGG
>JAGLQP010000042.1 GCA_023136785.1 Spirochaetales bacterium | reverse complement strand
TCGGCATTCCAGGAACAGGAGATCTTTCTGCAAGTCCGCCATAAAGGATGTCTTGTAGTATTCGAGGTCGTTTTGTGAAAGATCCGTATGCTCCAGCAGGTCAAGCAGGAGTTGTTCACTGGCCGGGTCTATGCCGCCGACTCTGATGATCTCCGCCACCAGATCCCCTATCGACACGATGATGATCGAGGCCTTGTGGGCGGAGGTGATGTTCAGGCTCTGGTGTTCCCGGGCCGTGTCCACGTAAACTTCAGGAAAACTCCATTTGGACAGAAGAGAAGCGCCGATTTCGCGATGGTCAGTACCGTATATTCTGTCCTCGATCTCCTCCGCCTGAGTCTTTCCTTCCAGCAACGCTGTTACGGCGGGTTGATACTGCTCCCGGTCGGCATTGCAAAAGGCAACTTGGCCGATATCGTGAAGCAGCCCGGCAATAAAACAGTCTTCGGCGGCGTCCTTATGATTGCTCCGGATGGCGATATGTCTGGCCAAGAAAGCCGTCAAAATCGAATGTTTCCAGAAGTACTGGAAAAAGGGATCTTTCTGGAAACTGGAAAAAGTGTTCGAAGCCGTGACCAATAGAACGAGGCTCTTCAAGTTATTGAAGCCGAGCAGGGTGATCGCCATCTGCAGGCTCTTGATCTCCCGCTGCCGGGCGTACAGAGCCGAGTTGGCGATCTTCAATATCTTGGCGGTCAGGCCGGGGTCCACTTTGATGATGTCTTCCAACTCCTTGAAGGAGATGTCCAGCTTGTCTTCCGCAATGGACAGGATCTTAACGGCTACCTCCGGAATCACGGGCAGTGTCTTCAGGTACTTTTCAAACCCTTCGGTCATGGCATCTTCTCCCTTTTCTCTCTACTATATATATCGCTTTTATCCGCTTGTATCCAGGGCATCCCCTTCTACAAATTGTAGTGCAGGCTGCTCCGCCTCCCGTGGCGCTCTATGGCCAGCTCGATCAATCTGTCCAGAAGTCTGGGGTAGGCCAGCCCGGAAGCCTCGCACATCTTGGGGTACATGCTGATATTTGTAAATCCGGGAATAGTGTTGATCTCGTTGAGAAGGATACGATTGCTCCTCCTCTCGAGGAAGAAATCGACCCGGGCCATACAGGAGCACTCTACAGCTTTGAAAGCAGCCACGGCGAGCCGACGAACCTCTCGCTTGAGGTTCTCAGGAAGATCCGCAGGCAGCTTCAAGGCCGCGCCCTCCGGGTCGACGTACTTGGCTTCGTAGTTGTAAAACTCGTGGCTCGGGAGGATCTCCCCCGGTGCGAAGGCTTCCGCCGTCTCGTTTCCCAGGACCGCACACTCGATCTCGCGGGCATCGATGGCCGGTTCCACAATGGCCTTGGCATCGAAGCGAAGCGCCTCGGCAATGGCCGGCCGAAGCTGCTCCTCGGAATGCACCTTGGTGATCCCGACCGACGATCCGGCTGTTACCGGCTTGACGAACAGGGGAAAGCCGAAATGCTTTAGTAATGTAGCGATGCTCCCGGCTGAGCCGTCCCGCACAGTGACAAAATCCACCACGGGAAGTCCGCATTGTTTCCAGATTTCCTTGGTCTTCTGCTTGTCCATGGCCAGGGAACTACCCAATACCCCGGCACCGACGTAGGGAAGATTTGCTATCTCTAAAAGGCCCTGAACAGTTCCGTCCTCTCCGAAGGTACCGTGGAGAACGGGAAACACGACGTCCACGGGAATCGGCCTGGAAGCTGCGAACAGCCCTACTGCGGGTACAGCCGTAACGTTGTCCACCGCCGGCACCACCTCAAGGCTCTCCCCGTAGGAGGCTGTTTGAAAACGAGCTTCTTGTTGGAGATGCCACCTGCCCTCTCTGTCGATCCCGATCAGCACCTGTTGGTATCTGTCGGGATCGAGATTGCGAACCACCGAGGCGGCGGAGCGGCAGGACACTTCGTGTTCCCCCGATCTGCCGCCGAACAGGATGCAGACAGTAATGAAACCCATGGCACTACTATACGGTATTCGACTGCTCTTTGCGAGGGATTGCTGCAGTTCCTTATGGGAGCGCCCCGAGGAACAAAAGTCACAAGGGTCGGGTTCGGCTACTCGGGCTCCGGCAGGCGCAGCGTCCCGGCAGGAAAGACCAGGGGGAGTTGGAAGTATTGAGCCTTCGCCCGCTGTTCGTGGAGAAACTTCACCATGATGTTGAGAACGATACGCAGGTCTTCGGTGGTGACAGGACCGGCAGTGCTTCCCGAGAAAGGAATGGATACGATGGCCTGGCCTCCCGGGGAAATCTGTCTGAGTGATCCCAGCCAGCGGGAATCGGGATATCCGGCGAAACGGGCTTGGACCTCAGGCTGCTCCACGATGCCTTTGGAGATGTTGCCGAGCACAATTCGCAGCTCCTCGCTCCGGTCCGATGTAAAGCGTTCCTCTGCCTCGGCCCTTAGCAGGTGTTCCGCTGTCAGAATATCTCGAACGCTGTTCCGGCGCCGGCTCAGCTCCCGGATAGCTTCGGGGTAGCGGGGATCTACCGGGTCGCGGCTGCGCAGCTCCCGGTACAGGGTCAAGCCGCGGTTGTAGGCCGCTTCCGCCTCTGGAAGCCGGAGCTCGTTTTCCAACCTCCTCGCCAGATCTGACAGCAGCCTGGCCTGTTTGCTCCTGATACGCCCGGTCAGATCGGTAACCACCGGTCCTTCACTCCGGCTGCGCTGAAAAAAGGCCGCCTGAAGGAACAGCTCCTCTTCCAGACAGAAGCGGAGGATCTCGTTTTGCTGCGAAAGTACCCCCCCGGTTTTCTCGAACCCTTGGGCCAAAGTGCTGTCAATTGAATCCTCGACAAATTTCAAGATCCGATTCCCGAGGGGGTCAAGGATGAAGAAGGATGAGTCTGCGCCAGCTCCGGCTACCCGGTAAAAAGCGGGCAGTCCCTGCCGGTGCCCGGCGTTGAACTGAGTGAGCCTCCAGCGTACGGATCCCTCCTCATCGAAACACCACAGCTCCCCCGCGCTTCCCAGAAAAAAGCCCCCATCCGAACGCGCCTGAAATACCTGGGGAAAGAGCAGTGTCCCACCCGAAATATCCGGAGCTATCGAGAACAACTCCTGGCCGGTCTGGTCGTACACCCGGACTTTCCGGGTTTGGAGGTCATAGATCCACAGGCGGTCCTGATCGTCGGCGCTCAGGCCGGTGGTGAAACGGGAGGGCAGGGAGATCTCCCGGCGAACAAGCTCATTTCCCCGACGGTTGAAAATGTGCAGCCGCTGCCCGTCGGACAGGACAACCCCTCCCCGGCTCAGGCTGGCCGCCTCGAAGGGTTGGGCAACCCCTGTTTCGAAGCGTTCCGGGGGAGTACTGTCCCGATGAAAGAGCAGAAGCGTCCCGTTCTGGGCACTGTAGATCAGTGGTTCGAGCAGGGGGTTGATCAGCAGGTGGGATGGTATGAACCCCGTGGGCAGGATAGGTTTCGCCTCCACATCCCAAACGGTCTGCTCGGTCATCTCCAGGTGAAGGCCCAAGGAAACGTATCGATCTGAGAATAGAACGATCGGTCCTTCGGGAGTTGTGGCAATATCGAGGGGCTCCGGATTAGATGGAGATTCGCTGTCGGAGCTACTCCACAGGAGGGAGAGGGATCTCAGATCCACGATCCCCGCCAGGCGGGGTGCATTCTCCTCCGGGTCGTTGGTCTCCTGGGCGTTCAAGGCGAAGGGGCACAGGATCAGCAGGATTGAGAGAATCAAACGAGGCAGCCGTACCCTCATTGCTTCCAGCCCATCTCCCCGAGAATCTGCCGAGCCGTCTGCGCCTCCTGCCACGGTACCGGACCGTCGGCGTAGATGATGCTTTCCTCGTGCCCTTTTCCCAAAAGCAGCACCGTGTCGCCTCCTCCGGCCAGGGCAAAAGCCCGGGCCATGGCCTGCCGGCGGTCGGGGATCAGATACGGGTCTTTTCCCTCCCGCCGACAGCCTGCGGCAATCTCCTCCAGAACAGCTGCCGGATCTTCGCCCCGGGGATCTTCGTCGCTCAGAATGATCAAGTCGCAGAAGCGGGCCGCCAGCTCCCCCTGGAGGGGACGTTTCTCCACGTCCCGTTCTCCGGCTGATCCGAACACCGCGATCAGGCGGTTTTCGGTATGGGCGCGTACCAGAGGAAAGAGCCCGGCGAAGGATTGGGGAGTGTGAGCGTAATCCACGATCACCCGGAAGGGCTGACCGGCTGCGATCGTTTCCATTCGTCCCGGCACTCCTTGAAGATCAGGAAACAGGCGGACCAGCTCCTCCAGCGGTACGGGAAGCAGGCCCAGAACCGTCAGAGCCGCGGCCAGGAGGTTTTCCAGGTTGTAGGTGCCGGGCAGGTTGATCCGGGCCGGCTGCTCCTCAGAACCGCAATGCAGATGGAAAATCGAGCTGGACAGATCAGAGTGAATCTTCGTGGCAAACAGATCGGCTTCGGTGTTTTCGAGACCGTAGCTTCGTACGGGAGCGGCGGACTGAGCGATAAGATACTGGTGGTTGGGATCGTTGAGATTCACTACGCCGAAACTGTTCCTCGACAGAGCGCGGAACAGATTGGCCTTATCCGATCGGTACAGTTCAAAGCTACCGTGGAACTCCAGGTGTTCATGGCCGATATTTGTACACACGGCGGCGGCAAACTCAACTGAAGAAAGACGTCCTGTCCTGGCGGACAGGCCGTGGGAGGTCGCCTCGACCACGGAGTAACTTTTCCCCGCCTCCACCATCTGGCGCAGCAAGCGCTGAATGTCCGAGGCCTCCGGAGTCGACTGGCGAAGGGGGTTTTTAGTAACACCGCCCTGAGTCTTAACTTGGACTGTAGAAATAAAGCCGCAGGGTTTTCCGAGCGCTTCGAGGAGCTGGTGGATCAGCCACACGGTGGTGCTCTTTCCGTCGGTCCCGGTCACCCCGATAACCGACAGCTCATGGGAGGGATGATCGTACAAGGCCGCTGCCAGCGCGGACATGGCCTGTCTAGAGTCGGATACCTGAACATAGGCAACCTGGTTTTGGTAGGAGCTGAGCTCTGCCTGGTGCAGGACAGCCGCTGCGCCTCTTTCGATCGCCTGCTCGATAAAACGGTGGCCGTCTGTGTGCAAACCCGTCAACGCCGTGAACAGATCCCCCGCCTCGACACGTCGGGAATCGTAGGCCAGTCCACGGACCTTGACGGTGGGATCGCCCCGAACGGTCGCGGCGCTTCCCAGCACAGAGATGAGATCGGCGATCGTCTTGCCAGTCACCCTTGGTTTCCCTCCGATACTCCTGAATCGATGGTACCGTGCCCCCCGCAGATTGATCAATAGCGGCTTACCAACCGGCTGTTATCCTGGAAGCCGCCCGTGCTATAGTGAATTTTTACGATCATGAGTGCTACCCTAGAGGGATTCATCCTTCACTCCTACGCCCGCACCAAGAAGGGCCGCACCGCCCTCTACCTTCTCGGCCGTCTGCAAGATGGCTCGACCTTCGCTATCGTGGAAAACCGCTATCAGCCCAACTTCTATATCCGGGAGAGCGATTCCCCTGCTGTTGAGCAGACTGTAAACTCACTGGCTGCGGCCGAACAGACCTTCGACCGCGGGGCTGTGGAGCTGCTGCCGAGCCAACTTCGCACAATGGACGGTGAAATCTGCCTGCAGGTGAGCGCTTCAACACAGGGAGTAAAACGGAGGCTCAGAGATGCCTTGCAGCTGCTGGGTACGCGTACCTACGAGGCGGATCTCAGGGTGGCGGATCAGTTTCGCCTGGAGCGGCAGATTCACGGCCCCGTGCGCATCCGGGGGCAAGCCAAAGCGGGCCGCTACGTGGGGCGGGTGTTCGTGGATCCGGAGGTAGAGCCGGGCCGATGGATGCCCCGGCTGTCCGTCCTCTCCATCGATATAGAGACCGACGTTCGGACCCAGGCAGTGCGGGCCATCGCCCTCAGCCCTCAGGATCCCTTCCAAGCATCCCAGGATTTGGGTGAGGTGGTGCTGTTCCTCGGTCCTGAACTGCACGAGCCGGGGGTGGAGTGCTTCAGCGACGAAAAAGCCCTGCTCCTGGCCTTTCGGGACCGGCTTGTTAGGCTCGATCCCGATGTCCTGACCGGCTGGAATGTGATCGATTTCGACTTTCAGGTCCTCTCCGAGCGCTTCAAGCGCTATGGAATCTCCTTCTCTCTCGGCCGATCCCGGGAAACGGCGGTGTATCTGCCCCAGAGCGAGGGCAGGGGAAGCCGGGTCATCGTTCCGGGAAGGCAGGTGTGGGATGGGGTTCGCATCGTAAGGGCTTCCCCTGAAACCTTCGAAGATTACAGTTTGGAGACGGTGGCCGGCGCGATTCTAGGGTATGGAAAACGAATCGAGCTGCAGGAGGGTGAGGATCGCATCCGGGCTATCGAGCGCCTGTATCGGGAAGAGCCCAAAGAGCTCTGCGCCTACTGCCTGCAGGATGCTCGGCTGGTTCACCAGATCTTCGCCAAGACCGGCTTGTTCGAGCTCACTCTGCGGCGCTGCAATTTGATCGGGGTGGCACCGGACCTGGCCTGGACCAGCATCGCCTCCTTCGAGCACCTCTACATCGAGGCATTGCACCAGCGGGGCAGGGTCGCTCCCACCTTCGGTGTCGATCATCTGCCCATGGAAGGAGCTCCCGGCGGCATCATTCTGAGCCCCCGCCCCGGCGTGTTCGATGATGTGCTGGTCTTCGATTTCCAAAGCCTGTACCCATCGATCATCCGCACCTTCAACATCGATCCTCTGAGTTACCTCTCCGATGAGCAGCCGGGGTCGGAACAAGAGCAGCAGGAGCGGTCTGGAGCCGATAGAGACATGGAGGCGCAGTCGCCGATCCGAGCCCCCAATGGGGCTCTATTTCGGCGGGAGCCGGGCATCCTCCCTGAGCTTCTCGACCGATTCTTCGAGCGCCGTGGTGAGGCGCAGGAGAAGGGAGATGCGGTTGCCTCGTTCGTATACAAGATCATCATGAACTCCTTCTACGGTGTGCTCGGAGCTCGGGGCTGTCGATTTGCCGGCTCCGACCTGGCCGGCGCCATCACCAGCTTCGGGCAGCGCATCCTCAGCTGGTGCAAGACCTTTCTCGAAGACCGGGGCTACACGGTGCTGTACGGCGACACGGACTCCCTCTTCGTCACCATTCTGGAGCCCGGAGCACAGACCTCAGCGCAACCCGAGAACGGTGTTCCGGAGATCCCTCCGGCAGGTTCCCTGGACGGCGAGGAGATCTGTCGTCAGGTGAACGAGGCTTTGGTAAAACATCTGATCGAGAGCTACGGAGTTGAACCCCGGCTTACCTTAATCTTTGAAAAGAGGTACAGCCGTTTCTTCCTGCCTCCGCTGCGGGGTGGTGACCGGCGGACGGAAAAGGGCAGGGCCAAAGGGTATGCGGGATTTCTCGCCGTTGAGGCCGAGGGGAGAGCCGGATCCCCGGACGGCGCGGATTCCCGGGATGGCGGGGAAAACCGGATAGAGATCAAGGGTATGGAGGCGGTGCGACGCGACTGGACCGACCTGGCTCACGAGCTCCAGATCCGGCTGCTCGAACTGTTGTTCCTGCGACGCCCGCTTCAGGATATCCAGCTCTACATCAAGGAACTGGTCGGAGCCCTGTACAGGGGAGATCTCGACGAGAAGCTCGTGTACAGGAAGGCTCTGAGAAAATCCATCTCCGCCTACACCCGCAGTACGCCGCCCCATGTCAAAGCAGCCGCCCTGCTGCCCCCTTCGGAGCAGCGGGGGCTGATCCGCTACCTGATTACCCGCGAAGGACCGCAGCCCGAAGGCCGGGTCAGTGTCCCGATCGATTACGATCACTACCTGGAGCGGCAGCTCATGCCGATTGCCTCGGCCTTCACAGAGGTGTTGAAGACGGACATCGACGCTCTGTTCGGCCAGGGTGGACAGCTCTGGCTTTTTTGAGCAGGCTCATAGAATCGAGAAACAGATCTCCGTACCACTGGACTTCGTTGAAATTTATTAGGAAAACTTTAGAATTTCTAGTTTGTCCTTGTCTGGCGACAGTCTGTCTCGCGAATGGGTCATCTTGTCCATCGTGTCATTCCGCCTCGTTGACCTTTTGACAAACTCGCGGTTTGAAAATGTAACCCTCTTGGCCCTGAGGGCAATTATCCGTTACTGTTTTGAGTGTGAACCAAGAGGAGAGAAAAAAGCGTGACTTGGACGATCTGGCCGGCACCTGGGTCGACGATCCGGAGTTCGACAAGGCTCGATCGAGGAACAACATAGAATCGATCCGGAGTTGTGGAAAATGAACAATAAAGAGCTCGGGTCAGTCCTGAAAAAGATCGCCGTGTACCAGGAATTGGCCGGGGAGAATCCCTTCAAGTCCCGCGCCTTTGAGCGGGGGGGGCGCATCGTGGAACAGCATCCGGAGAGCTTCGCTACCCTGGTAGCGGAGGACCGGCTCTCCGGAATCCAGGGCATCGGCAAGGGGATCGGGGAGGTGCTCAGGGAGCTGGTCGTTACCGGCAGGTCCACGGTCCTCGAGGAGCTGAGGTCGGGGTTTCCCGACGGATTGGAGGAACTGCTCACCCTCTCTGGACTGGGTCCCAAACGGGTTCGTCTGCTCTGGCAGAAGCTGGAGATCTCCAACCTGGGGGAGCTGGAGTACGCCTGCCGGGAGAACCGGCTGCTGGCGCTCGAAGGCTTCGGTGAGAAATCCCAGGCGAAGATCCTCAAGTCGATCGCCTTCAAGAAACAGTTTCAGGAGATGCACCTCTACGCCGAGGCTGAAGGGATTGCTTCCGAGCTGGTACAGCAGCTGACCCGAAGCGGTCTTTTCGCGAGCATACATATCGCCGGCAGCCTGCGACGTGGAAAGCGGATTTTAAAGGACGCGGATATCCTTCTCATCCCTCAGGCGGATGCGGATCCGGCCCGCCTGCGCTCTACCCTCATCGAACTGGCCGATACCGGTCCCGATGTTGAGGGGATCCTGGGAGCGGGGGAAACCAAGGTTTCGATCCGCCGCGGGGGACTGCAGGTGGATTTCCGCCTGGTCAAGCCGGAGAGCGAGCCGGCGGCACTGCAGCACTTCACCGGATCGAAGGAACACAACACTGCCTTGCGCGGCCGGGCCAAATCCATGGGTCTGAAGATGAATGAGTATGGAGTGTTTCGGGGCGATGAAGCCCTGCCGGCAGCGGATGAAGAGTCCGTGTATGGCAGCCTCGATCTACCCTGGGTGCCTCCGGAGATCCGGGAGGGGGAGGAGGAGGTGGAGGCCGCGGAGTCGCGGATGCTTCCCCGCCTGGTCGAAGCTGAAGGTATCAAGGGCATGATCCACGTGCACTCGCGCTACTCCGACGGTCTGGTCGGCATCGAAGAGATGGCTCGGAGCTGTCGGGAGCTGGGTTACGATTATCTTGCCTTAAGCGATCATTCCCGCAGCGCCGGCTACGCGGGGGGGCTGTCCATAGAACGGCTGCGGGAGCAGATGGCGGAGGCAGCCGAGGTGAACGAACGGCTGGCCCCTTTTCGTATCTTCTGCGGCATCGAATCGGATATCCTGGGTGACGGCGGTCTCGACTATCCCCAAGAAGTTCTGGCCGA
>JAGLQP010000419.1 GCA_023136785.1 Spirochaetales bacterium | reverse complement strand
TATCGCCACTCCCCGAGGGCTGCCTGCTCGAACCCGGCACGATATAGGGCGTTGGCAAGCCAGAAGCGGGTGCGGAGATCCTGGGGCTTGGTGCTCAGGGATTTTTCCAGTGAGAGAATCGAATCTTCGAAGTTGCCCGAGTGAAAGGCCCGCAACCCCCAGCGGAAATCATCGAATGCCCGGACAGCTTCCATGTCGATCTCTTGAGCCGCTGTCAGGGCGCAGACCAGCACAAACAGGAGGACGAGGTTTTTCACCATCAAGGTACTATACACAAATCAGGCGAAGGTATCTACGCGGTGGGTTTCACCTGCCGGTACGGTAAGCTTTCCTTTCACACCGAGGAAGAGGATGCTCTTTATCTGCCGCAGATCAATAACCTCTTGTTCGCCGCCGGCACCCTGGGGGTGTGTCTCAGGGGATGGCTGGTTGGATGAAATATGCTCGATATTCATCTCAGTACTCCATGCACTCTCGTGCAATCCAATTCTAGTATCGACCTGTTCGGATGTCACCTTTATCCGGCAAAATCAGTCGTTCTTCCAGATAAAGGCGGCTTCCCGGTAGCGTTCTTCCACTTCGTGATTGGCCGGATGAATCAATAGGGGGGAAAGCGAGGCGTATCCCGCCTCTACGGCTCCGAAATCTGAACCTTCCTCCTTCATGCCACCGGGAATTTGCCCCCCGATAAAACTGTACAAGTCTCCCTGGGGGGAGGTAAATCGGACCAGCTCATCTTCGTAGATCCGCCGGGTGGGGATGGTTATCACGGGTTCCGCTGCTTCTGTCTTGTTGGGGAAGTTGATATTGAGGAAATGGTCCTCGGACCATAGCGCCCGGATCGTGGCTAGATTCCTGGTCATGAAGTCCACGGCGAAATCGAGATGGTACGGCGGCTGAAAGGCGTTGAGAGAACAGGCGACTGCGGGTTTACCCATAAATGCCCCTTGCCGGGCAGCGGCGGCTGTTCCCGAATACACGATATCCGTGCCCAGGTTCGGGCCCAGATTTATCCCGGCAACCACCATTTCAATGTCCACGGGCACGAGCCCCAGGCAGGCGTGGAGCACACAGTCTGCCGGAGTCCCTCCGGAGGCGTACTCCCTCTCGGTAATCTTTCTGAACTTAGTCGGATTGCCCAATGTGATGGAATGGGAACTACCGCTGCGATTGGAATCCGGAGCTACGACCCAGACCTCGTGCTCCATCTGTAGTGCCTTCTGCAGAAGCCGCAGGCCAGGACTTTCAATTCCGTCGTCGTTGGATAGTAAAATTTTCAAGACCCATCCTGCTGGAAAACGATCCGCGCACCGTCGGCGGGATGACACAGGAAGGTCTCGGGTTTGAAACTGAATATTTTTTCATAGGCTTCCAATCGAGCTTCGTATTTGGGGATTGCCTCTTCCTCGATCAAGGTCACTGTGCAGCCGCCGAACCCGGCTCCGGTCATTCGGGACCCATAGACACCCTCGGTCTCCCAGGCGCGCTTGACCAACCAGTCCAGCTCGGGACAGGAAACTTCGTACTGATCCCTCAGGCTCTCGTGGGAACGGTTCATCAGCTTTCCAAAGCTTACGATATCGTTCTTTTTCAGGGCTCCTTCCGCCTCCCGCACCCGTTCGTTTTCTTCGACCACGTGCAGGCAGCGTTTGCGAGTGGTCTCCGGGATCAGGCCCATGCTGTCCCGAAGATCCGCCGCACTATAGTCCCGCAGGGAACGTCCGGATTTGCGCGCGCTCAACAGACTGACACATTTCTCACACTCTGCACGGCGCTGGTTGTACTCCGAATCCACCAGGCTTCGAGGTACGCTGGAGTTGGTTATCAGAATCTTCACGGTTAGAAGGTTTATCGGGATGTGCCGGTACTCCATGTTACGGGTATCGATAAACATGGCGGAGCCCGCCTGGGCCATCCGGGAGACGAACTGATCCATGATACCGCACTGGACGCCCACAAAGCTGTTCTCCGCCTCTTGGGCCAGACGGGCAAGCTCAGGCCCGGAGATCTCGATCCCGAGCAGTTTCTGAACCGCATAGGCAGTTGCCACTTCCAAGGCGGCGGAAGAGGAAAGGCCTACTCCGATGGGAACATTCCCCATGACCGTGAAACTCAAACCCCCGATATCGTAGCCCCGATTCAGCAGTACACTGATGATTCCCTTTGGGTAGTTCGCCCAGCGGTCCTCCTTTTTGAAGCGCAGATTGCTCAGGCTGGTACGCTTCCGGTCCTGTAAATCCGAAGAAAAGAAGCGCAGGTGCTGATCTTTCCTTCTGGACAGCGCTACCCTGACGTAGTAGTCGATGGCCATCGGGAGTACGAAACCTTCATTGTAATCTGTATGTTCGCCAATCAGATTGACCCGCCCCGGCGCTTGTGCGATGATGTTAGGATCCTGGCCATACTCTTCCAGATGGCTGCGAATTAGATCGTCCATGAATGACTCCGCTGGAATGAAGTTTAAAACGGTGCTATATTCTATGGGAAAAAGAAAAAGAATTCAATAAAATGCG
>JAGLQP010000418.1 GCA_023136785.1 Spirochaetales bacterium | reverse complement strand
CAGACACGCAGCATCGTTCAGGAGGCGTTGAACAAGCTTCCTGCCAAGCTGAGGATGGTTCTGGTCCTGAAGGAGTATGGGGCTCTGAGTTATAAAGAAATTGCAAATATCATAGGGATCAGTGAGGGGAACGTTAAGGTAAGGGCATTTCGAGCACGAGAGCGTCTGGCTCAGCTGCTCGACGGCGAGATCGGTTAGAGAAGAGAGAGATATGAATTGTCCCAACGCTGACCTGCTGTCCGCTTTTTTCGACGGGGAGGTAGAATCTCCTTGGTCGGAAAGAATCCGGGATCATATCGACGAATGTGAGCATTGCCGAGTGGCAATGGAGGGACTCGAACGCCTGAAGCGGCTGCTGCACGCAGACCAGGAGCCTGAGGCCGAGGATTCTCTGGAACGGACACGGGACAGATTGAGAAGCAGCAGCCACACGACTCAAGAGTGGAGAAGGCTTCCCTTCTGGCGGTCACGGATCAGCGTGCCCCTTCCGGCAGTAGCGGCAATGTTCCTGGTTCTTCTGGGGATGGGTGGGTTCTTAATTTTTTTCAGTACCAGACCTAATTTCCCCTTTATGAGCATCAAGCGGGAACCCTCCGGGGTCACCGAAGTGCAGGTGGCCGCACCGATTGAAGACCTGGAGCAGCTCCTCAAGTCTTTGGATCGCGAGACAGTGAACCAGGTAATCGTCATCAATCTGCCCAAGGATGCGGAGTTTCTTCAGATCGGCGAACCCAAGATGCTGCGGGCCGATGAATACAGCAGGAGGTTGCGTTGATACGGCGTGTCCTGATTTTCATCCTGTTCACCCTCTGCCTCGCCTCTCTGGGAGCCCAGGAAAGCGATTTAGAACGTTTTTTTCAGGACGAGAGCCTCGAATCCCTGATCGACAAAGCCCTTCAGCTGCATATAACGGCCAAAGTCCTTCTTCCCAACGAGCAAACGGTGTGGAACTCCCAGAGCAAGAAGGTAACCATTCCTGGGCGCAGCGTCGCGGTGCGTCTGGTCGGGGACAACATTCGTATCGACGTTGTATTCACTCCTTACCAGGAGGAGAACGGAAACCTGCTGCTCGTTGCCCAGGGACAGGTATGGTTTTCCGAAGCCGCTAATGCAAAAACCAAATATCTGACCACGATTCAGAGCATTCCCGTTTCCTGGGGTGAAAAGGTCTCCTTCTTTCCGCTCGGCTTTTCTCAAGAGTTCGCCAATACACCGACTTTCAATATACAACTCGAGGTGGAGATTTTTCCCTATAGAGATCTTTTGCGCGCACCCGTCGAATAATCATGGACGAACAAAAAGCAATTCCCAAACCATTTTTCAAGCGCGGCGAGTTCATTTTCACCTCCATTCTGCTCGTCCTTTTTGCCTTTCTGCTGCTCAGCTCCCGAATGACCGGGCGCCCGCCCCTGGTTGAATCAATTACGCCCAAAATCGGCTTTCCACAGGATGTGATGGTCATTACCGGCAAATATTTCGGGGATGAGCGCAACGGTGGGGAGGTAGTGATCGGAGGATACGCGCCGGTATCGTCGGGGTATTTGGACTGGTCGGACAGTCGAATCAGCCTGCGAATCCCCGAAGACGTCAATTCCGGTATGGTGCGAGTTATCACGAAAAACGGCAAGAGCAAAGGACTGCTGTTTACCAACAAGCAGCAGGTGCCGGTGGTTCTTTCCGGACCGGGCAAGCCGGGTCAGCCCTATATCAGTACTCTTGAGCCGGAAACCGGTTCGGTGGGAACGCTTCTTACCGTCAGCGGGATGAACTTCGGCCTGCAGCGGGGCAGCTCTGAAGTTCTGTTTACCTGGATCTCGGGGGATGAGACCCGGGAGTACACGGAAGTGGATGATTCGTCACTCATCCCTGCCATGGACTACGACCTGGACTACGAACAGTGGAGCGACAGAGAAATCCAAGTTTGGATCCCCGACGGAGCTTCTTCCGGGCACCTCCTGGTGATAACGGACAAGGGCAGAAGTAATGCCGTATTCGTGGAGATTGAAAGTGCTGCCGGCACCAAGTTGTTCCCCGAGAGCCGAACCTACGCTGTGCAATACTCGATGGAGGTCGGATCGGTATCTGCGGATGGCGAAAACAGCCTGAATCTCTGGATCCCCCAGCTGGTTCAGGCCCCTGAGCAGAGGGAGATTCAGCTGGTGAGTCAGGAGCCCGATCCGCTGTTTGATAATGTCAATGGTGTCAAGCTGTTCAACTTTGAAAACCTCAGTGCGGACAAGACCTATGCGATTCTCCAGAGCTTTATGGTCGATAGATACTCCGTCGAGACGAAGGTGAACATCGCCAAGGTGCCGAGGAACTACGACACGACCAGGAGACTGTATAAGAGGTACACATCCGCCGACCTGGTCGTTCCCGCGACCGATGAGGGGATCGTGAAGATAGGCTCGAGTGTGGTGGGACGCGAGCGAAATCCCTACCGCAAGGCACGGGAAATCTACAGGTACGTACTTACCCGGCTGCAGGTAGACCCGGAGTACCAGGAGTACGATAT
>JAGLQP010000417.1 GCA_023136785.1 Spirochaetales bacterium | reverse complement strand
CGGTGTATGAGCTGGCTGAACATATCATCGGCGAAGAGCTGTCGGACCAGGGTAAGAGCTTGATTCGCAGCTACTTCGAAGATGCCGGTAATGTGGAGTTGTCGGAACGAGCACTGTACGCTGTTCAGAGATATACTCAAGCGGAGCTGCCCACCCTTGATTCGGTGATCGGAAAACCGAGGAGCTCCAATCTTGGGCCTCCCGAAACCCTGATCCGCCGTATCCATGATGAAGCGGTGAAATTGCGGGAGGAGTACAACGGCTAGCCGTCTGCTCCGGCTCAGTTGAGGCTGCCAAGGGAAGACACATCAAGAGGAAATACCAACATGAAATTCACAGAACTAGATATCAAACCGAAAATCCTGCAAGCCCTCAAGGCGATGAAATACAGTGAACTCACTCCCATACAGGAGATGACCTTTCCCCATATTCTTGCGGGCAAAGATCTGCTCGCCACTGCCGAAACCGGTTCAGGAAAGACCAGTGCCTGCGGCATTCCTCTGGTGCAGCGGGTCGATCCGAATCTGAAAGCCATCCAGGCCTTGATCCTGGTTCCGACCAGGGAGCTGGCTCTCCAGTATACGGAGGAGATTGGCCGCATCGCTCAACATATGAACGTGGCTCCCTTCGCTGTGTACGGCGGTTTTGATATGGGGGTTCAGAAGGCGAAGCTGCAGGATGTGGTGCACATACTGGTGGCTACCCCGGGGCGGCTGATCGACTTTCTCTACAGCGGGAAGATTTCTCTGTCCGACGTCCAAACCTTCGTGCTCGACGAAGCGGATGAGATGCTCAAGGAAGGATTTCTCGAGGACATCGAGTTCGTTTTCTCCTGTCTGATCCACGAACATCAGACCCTGCTTTTTGCCGCCACCATGCCGGCGGATATAAACAGGCTGGCGGACAAGTATCTGAACCAGCCGGTTCGGGTCCAGCTGAACATCCAACAGGTGTCACCCCAGTCTTTGATCCATCAATTTCAGTTTGTGGCTCAGGATGCCCGTCTATCGAGCCTGCACAGCAAGATGAACGAGGGATCGATCAAACAGGCGATCATCTTCTGCAACTCCCGCATCAACGCGGAGAAATTGTACCTGATGCTTAAAACTAAGTTTTCTCAGGTGGATATGGTTCACGGCGGCATGGAGCAGCAGAAACGCAGCTCCGTCATCCGGCGCCTGCGCAACCGACAGGTTCGTTTTTTGATCGCTACGGACTTGGCAGGCAGAGGCCTGGATTTCAGTCATGTGAGCCACGTGATCAACTACGATTTCCCGCGGAGCGCGATTACCTACACCCACCGGACGGGCCGGGCTGGGCGCATGGGCAGGGAAGGAACGGCTATCACCCTGGTCACCCACAGAGATCTGGGATCGGCGAAGCGCCTGATAACCGCCAACCGTCTGGCTCCCACCTGGATCGGCCATCAGCCCGATTTTTCTCACATGGGATCGAGGAAACGGAGTGCTCGGCGAAACAGGCCCAGACGCCGAACCCATGGTTTCTCGAAGAAAATTTGATAGCGAGATAGAATGTCCATTCCCTGGAAGCAAGGATGAAGATTCAGATCCTTGGCAGCGGCTGTGAGAAATGCCAGAAGCCGACTGAAAACGCAAAAGCGGCGGTGGTGAGAAGCACCGGGAAAGTCCTGGACAAGAGCGAAATCGCCGGGCTGATTCGGTAAAGAGGGCTCGAACAGCGGAGCGGCTAACCGATGATTTCCTGGAACGAGCCGTAGACCTGATTGTCTTTGGGCAGGCGGATGTTCCAGTTGGCCGTATTGGAAGCGGGATGCACCAACCGACTCAAGGTGGGAATGTTCCCGGTTAGCGACCGATAGCTCTGATCATCTTCCTGGAAGGCAGCGAAGGCGAAGATCTTGTTCATGTCCTTCGATCCCATCACCGTGCCCAGACGCAGGCGTTTATGCTCCCGCTGGGCTTTTGGGAATTTCTTGTTGATCAACGAGATCAGAATAAAGGCCTTTAGATGCTCCTGCTGGGCGAGGAGCTTGAGAAGATCCTGGCTCGGTTCCACACTGATGTAGATCCAGACATTGCTCTGGGGATATATCACGGCAAAATCGAAGGCTAATCGTTTGTAGATATCCTTTACCACCGACGGAACGGGCTCACGTTCTGCGGCATACCACCACCAGGGTACGACAGGCCGGTCTTTCTTGGCTTCCGCCACGCTGCAGTACTCGGTGTCCGGACGGATCCCCTTTGTCGGCAGCTTCCCGTCCCAATAGCTGGGATGGGTGTTGGCAATGATCTTGATTTTGGCCAGGTTCTTGTACGGATCCTCCCCGATCTGATGGGAGAGGATGTAGGCTTTGAGGTGAGCGTAAAACTTCTTATCCATAAATCACCAACTTTCTTACTGTCCATTGTACAGTGCCGCGACAAAAAAATCCATCTATTATATTGCACCACAACCCTCTTTCCCCAACTCATGTTCAGAACTTCGGGGTTTCCGTCCTCCTCCCCATTTTAGCGGACGACTCCTTCGAAGAGGCT
>JAGLQP010000416.1 GCA_023136785.1 Spirochaetales bacterium | reverse complement strand
GTACTAGACGGTGAGCGGGTTCGGACAGATATCCTGGCAACACATTGCTACCAAAAGATCTGACTAAATTACCAGGGAAACGGAGCGAGTTGTTCTTGACAGATTCCCCAACAGTTCGTATGCTGGATGCGGCAGCAGTGAAGAAATTCACGATATAGCTCCAGTAAAAACCATCATAACGTGAACAACACAGCATGTGAGAGTTTGAGGAGGCAGCAGGCATGTCCCAAGAAGATACCGGGTTGATCACAAAAGTCGTAAAAGAGTACGGCAAGAATCCCCATCGCTTGATGGACATCGTCCGGGGTGTTCATGAGCAGGCCGGCTACCTGTCGGATGACGCTGTTGACGGGATTGCCAGGTCCCTGGGCGTACACCGGGTGCAGGTGGTGGATATGGCCAGTTTCTACACGTTTTTCGACCGCGAACCGGCGGGAACCTGTACGATCCGTCTGAGCAACTGCGTGGTGGACCGGATGCACGGCATGGAAGAGGTGGCCAGGGCTTTCGAAAAAGAGCTGGGGATCTCCTTCGGGCAGACCACCCCTGACGGGATGATCTCCTTGAAGTACACCTCCTGTACCGGGATGTGCGACCAAGCCCCCGGAGCTCTGATCAACGGTATGGTGGTGACAGGGCTTAGCCCCAAAGATGTCCCGGCCATCGTAGCGGCGATCAAGAAAGAGGAAGGCAGGCTCAGCAAGAGCGAGCTGTTTCCCAACGCGGAGGTTCAGCTGAACCTGCGTCAATCCGGCTCGGTGGTGACGGCACCCTTTGAAAACGGAACCGCGGTTCGCAAAGCCGTGAACATGAGCCCGGAAGAGGTGATCGAAGAGATCAATAAGAGTAAACTCCGCGGCCGGGGCGGTGCCGGTTTTCCCACCGGGATGAAATGGAGCTTCTGTCGAAAGGCCAAGGGAACCCATTACATCATCTGCAACGCCGATGAGGGGGAGCCGGGTACCTTCAAAGACCGCCTGATTCTCACCGAGCAGGCGGATCTGCTGTTCGAAGGAATGACCATCGCAGGGTACGCCCTCGGCGCCAAGGAAGGTCTGCTGTACCTGCGCGCGGAGTACGGTTACCTGTGGCCTCATCTGGAGCAGGTTCTGGCCCGCAGGCGGCGGCACGGATTGCTGGGCGAGTGGATTTGCGGTAGAGAGGATTTCAACTTCGATATCCGCATCCAGCTGGGTGCCGGAGCCTATATCTGCGGAGAGGAATCCTCCCTGATCGAGAGCCTGGAGGGCAAGCGGGGGGCTCCCCGGGACCGTCCGCCCTATCCGGTGCAGAAGGGATACAGGAATGAGCCCACCGCGGTGAACAATGTCGAGACTCTCTGCTGTGCAGCCAGGGTGCTGGAAAAGGGTGGAGAGTGGTTTACCAAGTTCGGTACCCTGGAATCCACAGGAACCAAGCTGCTCAGTGTTTCCGGAGACTGTGCACACCCCGGAATCTACGAGGTGGAGTACGGAATTTTGATCGACGAGCTTCTAGAGCTGGTGGGCGGCGAAGACGCCCAGGCGGTGCAGGTCGGCGGACCTTCGGGTCAGTGCCTGGCCCCCAAGGACTACGGGCGCAAGATCAGCTTCGAAGATATACCCACGGGCGGTTCGATCATTGTGTTTGGACCGAAGCGGGACCTGCTGGAGCAGGTTCTGAACTTCACCGAGTTCTTCGTCGAAGAGTCCTGCGGCTGGTGTGTTCCCTGCCGGGTGGGAACCATTCTGCTGCAGATGAAGCTCGAGAAGATCCTCTCCGGCAAGGGTACTGCGAGCGATCTCGAGGAATTGAACAAGCTCGGCAACACTGTAAAGTTGATGAGCCGCTGCGGGCTGGGCCAGACGGCGGCCAATCCGATTCTGACAACCCTGCAAAACTTCCCCGCCCTGTACAAGCAGCGCATCACGGAGAAGGAATTTATTCCTCACTTCGATATCGAGAGCGCTTTCAGCGATTACTGCGAAGTAACGGGCCGGAGGTTTGAGGATGTAGAGGAGTAAATGAGCAATGGCAGACAAAGTGAAAATCATCATAGACGGTGAAACAGTCCAAGCCAAGGCGGGTCAGACGATTCTCGAAGCGGCCAGCGATGCTGGGATCTATATTCCCCACCTGTGTTATCACAAGGATCTGACTCCCGGCGGCCATTGCCGGGTGTGCACGGTGACGGTGAACGGCAAGCCGATCAACGCCTGCACCATGATCGTGGGCCAAGGCATGGTGATCGAAAACGATACGGAAGAGCTTAAAGGTTTGCGCAAGAACATCATCGAGATGCTCTTCGTGGAGGGTAACCACATCTGTCCGGCCTGCGAGAAGAGCGGAAACTGCGAGCTTCAGGCCCTGGCCTACCGCTTTCAGATGATGGTGCCCAGCTATCCGTACCTGTTTCCCAAGAAGGAGCTGGACGGCACGCATCCCAACTTCTACATCGATCGAAACCGCTGCATTCTCTGCGGACGCTGCGTGCGTTCCTCCCGCGAAGTGGACAAGAAGAACGTGTTCGGCTTCGAGGG
>JAGLQP010000415.1 GCA_023136785.1 Spirochaetales bacterium | reverse complement strand
GTCTCTGTTATGGGCAAACTGCCGTTTTCGCACAATTCTAAAACCCTGTTTCAGGGGATCGGAAAAGCCCATACGCTTGATGAGATTCAGAACGTTCCCAGAACCTTCTTCGGGCTGCCGGATTACGATATCGACACTTCCGCCTTGTCTTGAAAACCGATCCACAACTGCCGATAGCTCATCACGGTGAGTCGAGATCCGCTCCGCCAGCGCGTCTAGCAGCTCCGGCTGTTCCGCCTCGATGGAAAACTCAGAACCCCAGTACAATGACATGAGGGAGTGCTTTTTCTCACCGACGCGATACGGCTGTAGAGCTTTGGCTTGGATGACCTGTATTCCTTCGGGGAGCACGTCGTTGGTCCGCCGGCGGAAGCTCTCTTCACCGTCCCAGTCGATGACATCTATCAGGGCGATCTCTCGCTGGGATTCCAGACCGAGAGAGATGGGTTGGGCGAACTCGAGGCGTGGTTTGGGATTGAATCCTTTGGTGAACTCCACTTTGTACCCGGCCCGCAGAAATGACCGCTCGAAGACTTGGGCGACGTCCAGATGTCCCAGAAACGCCGCTTTACCGGTCTTGCGGAAGGCGAAAAGAATACGTCTGTTTCTCTGCGAGGATGCTTCCACCTCTGACGGTACAGGGCTATGTCCGCGCGCTGGTGTGTTCAACTTCGATATCGCAGTGGAGGCGGAGGGAAGCTCGCGGGGTTGTAGTTCCTTGCTGCACACGCCGCACAGATGAGCACAGCCGGCACAGCAGGGCTCGGTGAGCACACCCGCCAAGGCCTTGGCATTTTCCTCCTCCAGATATTTGTTGCTCACTCCCAGCTTGATCGATCTCCAGGGCAACGGCTCCCCCGATTCTCTGCCCCGGCAGCTTTCCCCCTCCACGTCCCAGTCTGCCCGGTCGAACAGCCTGCGCCATAGCTGCCACTGCACCAGCTCTTCCCAGGAATCGAAGCGCGCCCCCTCGCGGAACGCCTGAAGCATGATCTCCCCTACCCGCTCGTCCCCCCGGGATACCATCCCTGCCAGCACCGACAGAAAGGGAGAATGATAACGGACACGAACGCCTCGACCCGACAGGTTCCGCTTGATGGTCATGATCCTGTCCAGGGCTTCCTGCTCGCTGAGCTGCGCGGCCCATTGAAACGGCGTGTGGGGTTTGGGAATGAAGCAGCTGACGTTGACATTCATACCCAGCCCGGTTTTGTTCTTCACCTCGTTAAGGAAATCCAGGATCGGACCGGTTTCATCGTTGCCTTCGGAAACGGGAAGACCGACCATGAAGTAAAACTTGGCCAGCTTCCAGCCCCTTCGCTTCGCCTCCAGCAGGATCTCTACGGTCCGCTCGAGGGGAGCGGTCTTGTTGATTCCCCGCTGCCACTGCTCAAGGGGCGTCTCTACGGCAAAGGTAAGCCCGCTCTTCCTGACCGACGAGATCTCGGCCAACAGGTCCAGGGTCAGGGAGTTGATGCGCAGCGAAGGCAGAGAAAAGGAGACCTTGTCGGCGCTGAATTGGGTGGTCAGAGAGCGTACCAGATCGGCGATCCCGGGATAATCCCCGGTAGACAGGGAGGAAAGGGTGATCTCTCGGTACCCGCAGCCGTAGATCTGGGCTTCGGTCTCGGCCAGGATTTCTTCAGGCTCTTTCAGACGAAAGGGTCTGTAGAACATGCCGGCATGGCAGAAGCGGCAGCCGTTGGGACAGCCCCGCATGATCTCCACCACGCCGTGATCCTGGATCGTGCGGATGTTCGGTACGGGGAAGGGCAGCTTCCCCTTTGGATCCGGATAACGGTCTCCGAACCCGCGCCACAGAACCCTGCGGGTGGTTTCCTGTTTGTCCACCGTCCAGATATACGGTTGGTTGCGAATATGGTCGAGCAGGGCCTGCCGATCCGCGCCCTGCTTTTTCAAGGCCGCCAGGCGGGCGAAAAGCTCCACTCCCTCCCCTTCGATCTCTCCGATAAACACCGCATCGATGAAGGCACCGAAGGGAACCGGATTGGTGACAGCGGGTCCGCCGGCCACGACGATCGGCTCATCCGCCTCCCTGTCCCGGCAGTGCAGCGAGACATGCCCCAGATCGAGAATGTTCAGAAGATTGGTGAAGGTCAGCTCGTATCCAAGGGAGAAGCCGATCAGATCGAAGTTGCGAAGCGGCGTTGCGGTTTCCAGGGAGTAAAGCGGCAGGTTATGGGCTCGAAGCTCGGCCTCGAAATCCAGTCCCGGAGCGAAGACCCGCTCGCAGGCCACGCCTTCCAGGCCGTTGAGAAGCCGATAGATCAGGCGCACCGAAAGGTTGGACATCCCGATTTCATAGATATCGGGGTAGGATACGGCGATACGCAGCAAGCCCTGCTCCCCCTTGACGATGATGCCGTACTCACCTCCGGTATATCGTCCGGGCTTCTCAACGCTGTGCAAGATGTGTCTGATGTCTTTTTCCGGAGTGACCGCCTCGCCCATAGATAACGATAAAATAGTGATATTCTGTAGCCTTTGTCCAATCCTTTGGCAT
>JAGLQP010000414.1 GCA_023136785.1 Spirochaetales bacterium | reverse complement strand
GGTGGATATCGATCAGGACCATCTGCCCACTTACAAGACAGATGAGGAGTCCGTCTTGACTCTCGGAAAGATCCTGCCGGATCGAAATGAACCTGTGCTGTATCTGCTCGTCTATACCTATAGCGGGGCGGAAGATGGGGACGCCGGAGAAGCAGCCACCGAGCATAACTACACCACCAGGATCTATCACTTGGCCTTGGAGTCGGGGATGTACGAAGGATTTGTCGAAGTCCCTCAAAACGGTATACGAACGGAAAAAATCGGCACCCAGGAGGTCGAAGTACCCGCGCCTTCCTTCGAGCTGCTGGGCGTGAGCTCCGGCGGCGCCTTCTTCCTCCTGCGGCGAGAGGAAGCAAATCTTTTCCAGCTTCTCATATTGGATGATCGGGGCGACGAAGTGGTCCGCCGTTATATCGTGATGGAAGATTCGGAGCTGTTCTACAAAGAGATCCAACTCGCCTCCAATGGGATCATCTATGCCCTGCTCGGCGAGGAATACGAGGCACAAGTCGTTTGGTGGCGCAGTGACCGCCTGCTCCGGGAGGGGGCGCGTGAAGGTAGTTGATTCCCTTCGGATGGCCCGGATCGATCGGGAGGCCCAGGATCGGTTCTCGATTCCCGAGATCGTGCTGATGGAGGATGCCGGCCGCGGTATCTATGCAGTACTGCGGGAAAAGATCTGGAAGTCGGGTCCGCCGGGCGGTCTCGTGGTGTTTCTTGCAGGCAAGGGCAACAACGGAGGAGATGCCCTGGTTGTTGCCCGGCTCTGTCGTTTGGCCGGGATGAGCCGCTTGGCCGTGATTCTGGGATCGGGGGAGCCAAAGGCCGGAAACCTGGCGGGAGTGCACCTCAAGATTTGCAGATCCCTGGGTATTGATGTCATCGACTACGGGGCGGAAAAGCGGCAGGCCCACCGGCTGCTGGGAGAAGCCCGATGGCTGGTGGACGGCTTGCTCGGCACCGGCGGTACCGGGCCGGTTCGCCCGCCTCTGGTGGAGTTGATCCAGCGCTGCAACCGGGTTTCGGCCCTGCGGATTGCCGTGGATATTCCCAGTGGGATCGGGGATGCCTATCGCAAGGGGAACACCGCCTTCCAGGCCGATTATACGCTGACCGTTGAGCTGCCCAAGCTGTGCCTATACTTGCCCAACACCCGTCGGTTCTGCGGCGATATCCATCTGGTGCGCGGGGTGTTTCCGCCGGAACTGGTCGAGCATGAGGATATACCGGGACAGATGATCACCGATCAATTGAAACGGCATCTTCTCCGGCCGCTTGCCCCGGACAGTCACAAAGGTCAGAGGGG
Source organism: Spirochaetales bacterium (assembly GCA_023136785.1). Classification (GTDB taxonomy): domain Bacteria; phylum Spirochaetota; class Spirochaetia; order SZUA-6; family DRHE01; genus JAFGQJ01. Next base: position 1,245 of record JAGLQP010000414.1, on the reverse strand, counting down.
GCATTTGGCCGTGTTTGCCGGTTCTGAAGGTACCACCGGCGCGGCCTGGCTCTGTTCCACTTCGGCGGCACGCAGTCGGGCGGGACTGGTGACCCTGTTCCTGGACCGGTCGTTGTACACCGGCAATATTCCCAAGTACAGCTCGGTGATGCTGCACCCTTGGGATGGAGATCTTCCGGATTTGAGGAAATTCGACGCCCTACTCGTTGGCCCCGGCTGGGGATTGTCGGAACAGCGGGAACGATGCCTCGAACAGCTCTTTCGTTCCCGGATCCAGGGAGTCCTCGACGCCGACGGCATAAGCCTGCTGGCTAGTTTAAGGAAGAAAAATACGGTGAAACTCGGAGGGACCTGGATTCTCACGCCCCATCCGGGTGAGTTTTCCCGTCTGCTTGATATGGATACCGCGGCGGTGCTCAATGACCCGCTGCCCCTCCTCTTGAGGGCCAGCGCCGAATTGGAAGCGACGATCATACTCAAAGGCCACTGCAGCATTGTGGCCTGCCCCGATGGTAGGTACGGCATTCTTGACGGGATGAACGCCGCGATGGCAACCGGAGGCAGCGGAGATGTGCTGGCGGGAATCTGTGCCGGACTGCTCGCCTCGGGGTGCGAGGCTGAGGATGCGGCCAACCTGGCCGTGCTGCTTCACTCGGAAATCGGCAGAGAACTGTATCGGGACAAGGGGTACTTCCTCGCCGAGGACATGGTTGCCTCCGTCTCTTCGATATGTAAGGTGGAATCGGGCGGGAGCCAGCCATGAAATCAAGGAAGGGCAAGAAAGAAGAGCAGCCGGATCCCTTTGAGGACGGACAGCCCTCCGGGTATCATTACAGCCGGAAACAGCGACTCTCTCTACTCACGGCTCTGCCGGTCCAAGACCGCGGCGGCGGTATTTTTCGCAGGAATAGGACTCTACTGATCATTCTTTTGGACCTGGTCATCATCCTGGTCCTTGGATTGTTTCTTATGCGTTTTCTCTATGCCCAGGTCCACCGGGCCGATTTGGAAGGGTATTCGGTAGTGCTGCGGGGCTTCTACTTTAGGGAGGTGGTTTTCGCTGCAATAACGATCACGAACAAGGGCGGCGGCTCTGTTACAGGGGAGCGTATCTACGCCCGTTTTTCTCTGGACAGAGCATTTGAAGAGGATGATACCACCTACAATTCCGCGATTCTGCCCGACGACGCGGAAGAGGAGATAATCCTGCGCATCGCGATACCCGCTCCCGAGGGAGCGACGGTG
>JAGLQP010000413.1 GCA_023136785.1 Spirochaetales bacterium | reverse complement strand
ACCTGGCCAAGAAACTTACCCGGGATACCAACGGGGACGGCACCACCGACGTGTACGGCTTCGGCATCCGCGGCGCCCGGGGCGGTCACGACTGGTGGGGAACCTTCGTGCTGTCAAGCGGGGCGGAGTTCTTCCTGCCGGGCGGAAGTTCCGGTCTTACTACAGCTGATGCGATTGCTGCTAACCAGTGGTTCATCGACCTGTTCCGGGTGCATCAGGTCTCACCGCCCACCACCCCGAACGACGGCTTCAGAGAGATCATCGCCAATATGCAGTCGGGCAAGACTGCGATGACGATACACCACATCGGCTCCTCCAAAGGTCTGACCGAAGCCTTGGGCGACAAGTTGTCCGCCGCTCCGGTACCTAAGGGAACCAAGAAGTACTGGACCTCTTTCGGAGATGAGGAGAACGGTGTGATGGCAGCCACCCAATATCCTGATGCCGCCTTCAAATGGGTATCTTTTCTGGCCACCGCGGAAAACAACGCCCTCTGGCAGAAGGCCTCGGGACAGGTGTCGATAAACGAGAGCAATGCCTCCGGTGCCGCTGGTCGCTTCCTGAAAGCCACCACCGATTCGGCGGATTTCGCCGGTGTGCTTCCCGCTCATTCGGGAACCGCCGAGTTCGTCGAATCCCTGTGGCCGACTACGATGCAACGCGCTTTTCTAGGCAAGGTCACCAGCAAGGAAATGATGCAGACCTTCGCCGATCATTTCGCCAAGTAGAGGCAGGAAGATAATCTCACCGCCTGCCCCTCAAGGTACTGTTGGTACGGTACCCGCGGGCAGGCGGCTTTCTTTTCCTCTCGTCTTCAACGCGGGCTGCACTCCTCCCGGGGACAAAGTAGAGATTTACCATGAAGAAAAGAACCGATCTGTTTCCCTATACTTTGGTGACCCCGGCCTTGGCCGTGACTATCCTGATCATCTTTTTCCCGATCATTCAGACGGCAACCATGAGCCTCTTCAACTATGTGATCTGGAAACCTAAGGACAACCGCTTCATCGGTCTCGGCAACTATCTACAGGCGTTAAAGGACGAGGTGTTCTGGATCTCCTTAAGAAACACGTTGATATGGATCGTAGGAGTCGTCGTGCTTCAACTGCTGCTCGGATTTGCCACGGCATTACTGTTAAATCGTGATTTCAAGTGGAGAGGGCTGGCTCGCTCCCTGATTCTGATTCCCTGGGTTACCCCGAGCGTGATCACCGCTTTGATGTGGCGCTGGATGTACGACGGCAACAATGGGGTGATCAACGATCTTCTCGTACGGATTGGCTTTCTCAAGAGCTACTTTCCCTGGTTGGCCAACAGCTTCACCGCGCTTCCGGCCATCATGATCGCTCTGATGTGGCAGGGCTTTCCCTTCTTTGCCATCATGATTCTGGCCGGTCTGCAGGCCATTCCCAAAAGCCTCTACGAGGCCGCCGAGGTGGATGGCGCTACGACCTGGCAGAAGTTCGCCCGCATCACGCTGCCGATGCTCGTGCCGATTCTCTTCACCTCGATCCTGCTGCGGGTCATTTGGGTGGCCAACTCGATGGACGTGATCTACGTCATGACCGGAGGAGGTCCCGGGTATGCCACCCATACCCTGCCGGTGTACTCCTTCATTCGGGCTTACAAGGCTCTCGATTTTGGCTACGCCTCTACCATCGCCATCTTCCTCACCTTTCTGCTTATAGCGATCGTGGCCGGTTACGTGATTCGGGTTCTGCGTTCCCAGGAGGCCATGAGATGACACGCAAGACCCCACACTGGCGCCGCCTGCTCGGGCTGCATCTGCCTGTACTGCTGATCGTGCTGTTCGCGCTCGCCCCCTACATCTGGATGTTTATCTCCTCGATCACTCCGGAAAAAGACCTGTACGGCGAGGTGTTCCGTTACTTTCCCAAGAACCCAAGCTTCGAGAATTATCCCCGGATCTTTCAGAAGATCGCCTTCATCCGCAACCTTCGGGACAGCCTGATCGTGGCTGCCGCCACCATGCTGGTCGGGCTGGGGATCAGTCTCACCGCCAGCTATAGCTTCTCCCGCTTCAGGTTCAGGGGGCGGAACTACCTTATGATCCAGTTCCTCGTCATCAACATGTTTCCGATCGTGCTTCTGCTGATCCCGCTGTTCGTGATTATGCGGACCTTGAAGTTGATCGACACCTACTTCGCCCTGATCATCGCCTACTCCACCTTTACGATTCCCTTCTCCACCTGGATGATGACCAGCTTCTTCAATGCCATTCCGAAGGAGCTCGATCAGGCGGCCTTGGTAGACGGCTGTACCCGTTTCAGCGTCATGACCCGCGTCATTATCCCTATAGCCATGCCGGGAATCGCCGCCACGGGGATCTATATCTTCATCACCGCCTGGAACGAGTTCCTCTACGCCGCCATCCTCACGGGAAACAAGGTGCTGACCATACCGGTGGCTCTGCAGAATTTGATCGGGGAGTACGAGATCGCCTGGGGTTTGCTGACAGCGGGAGGAGTGATCAGCGTAATTCCTGTGATTGTGCTGTTCTTCTTCATCCAGAAACAGCTGATCAGCGGCATGACTGCCGGAGC
>JAGLQP010000412.1 GCA_023136785.1 Spirochaetales bacterium | reverse complement strand
CCTACGAACCGGTATGGGCGATCGGGACCGGTAGAACCGCCACTCCAAAAGATGCGGATGATACGCACCGATTTATTCGAGATCTGATGTCCCGTATGTACAGTGCAAAAGCCGCCGATGCGATGGTTATTCAATACGGCGGCTCGGTGAAACCAAACAATGCGGCCGAGCTGATGGGCATGGAGAACATAGACGGACTGCTGGTTGGAGGTGCTTCTCTGACCGCCGATAGTTTCGTGCCGATTGTACGCTACGATGCTGGGGGTTAAAAAATGGGATTGTTAAGCATCATTCTCTTAGTGATATTTGCGATTGCTGCGCTGATCATGATCCTCATGATCATGCTTCAGGATGATCAGGGCGAGGGGATCGGCGGACTGTTCGGCGGGGGGAGCACAACGCCCTTCGGTTCCAGATCGGGGAACATCCTCACCCGTGTTACTACCATCCTTGGAGTGATATTTATGGTCGGTGCTTTCGCTTTGGCCTGGCTGAACCGATACCCTGAAACCACGGATATCGTAGAAAAAGCACGGCTCGAGCGGATCCAGCAAGCGGAAGAGTCAAACTGGTGGGTCGAGCGAATCGAAGGGGTCGAACCGGTGGTGGAAGAGGTGGAAGAAATGGACGAAGACGGGGAATCGGAACTGCCTCAAGGAATCAACCGGTAGGACTCTGCCGCTGCGGCCTGAATCCAGGCTTTCATGAGGGGCTGTGTCTGCACAGACCCCTTTTTTTTCAGTTTTTTGTATATATTAGATATTATCACTAACATATTAATGATTTGACAACAGAATGTGGCTATACTATTTTACAGGGACGCCAAACTTGCATTCGACGTTCCGTTGTATTAGGCTTGTTATTACGATGACGGTGCGAAAATCTTGCATCTAAAAGGACGTTTTTCAATCGGAAGAAGATATCCCAAACCATGAACGTGACGGATAAGGTGGTAAAGCTCTTCAACGAGCTGATTGACGAGGGCGAAAAATTCAAGCTGACATGTAAAAAACTGTACTTTTCGGGCCAGAAAAAAGAGATATCACCGGAAGTCTTTGAAGAATGGAAGACAAAATGCCTCAGTCTGCTCAAATCCACATTTGGATCCTCCAGCCCTCAATTCGATAATTTCACGAATGCCAAATTTTTCGACTACTACAATTCCACTCAAATTTTCCTCGGCATTCTGAAGGCTGCCCGGGCCAATCTGCACAAAGGGTATTTCTTTCACAAGGACCTCATGCTGAGCGTCAATATCTACGATTCGCTCCTGAGCCGGGCTCGCCGATACCTCGACAACGATGAAATTGCAAAAGCCGAAGCCGTATTAGAGGTTGTTCTTACGGAAATATTAGGCAAAATCTGCAACAATAAGAAAATACCCTTTGTGCAGGAAGATACGATCGAGTCTCTCGCCGACACTCTGGTAAGAGCCGAAGCAATACCGGAGACGGCAAGAGATCAACTGCTGAAGCTGCACGAGCTATTCCGACAGGCAACTGTAAGCAGCGCTGAATTGAGCGCCGCGATCGAATGGATTCTCTCTTTTCTTAACGAATTTCTAGGCGGACAGATCCTGATTCTGAACTAGTCTTCCTTGGGAATATCCGCCAAAGACAGGGAAAGCAACCGCAGTTCGTCCTGCAGGTACAATACGTAGAGGCAATCACCGACCTGCAAGGCTCTGAAACGTTCGATTTCCGCGTCGCCTGTTACCAGAGGCACCTTCCGGTACTGCGATCCCTTGGCAGCGGGGTACAGCAATGACAACTGATAACTCCTATTATCCTCCTGATCGGTAGTCCGCTCGTTGAATAAGAAGAGGCGTCGGTCTTCATGGAAGGCTAGGAAAACCGAGGTTGTTCCCTCGCAAAGGGTCACAGGAAGTACTTCGAAGGACTTTTGGTCGAGGGTGTGATCGCCGGTCAGGTCTGTTTCAAGCAGAGTAATCGTCGATTCCAAAGGCTCAAAGATGAGAATGAGAAGACGTCCATTTGCGATCGTACTGTAGTGGATCTCCCCCGCGGTATAAACAGCCTGGGCGGCGATTTCGTCATCTTTCGTATGAACCAAATAGAGCCGTCTTGACGAACCGTCATAGGCGGTGAAAGCCCAGAAATCGTCCTGTTGAACCACGGATACGTCCCCTTGAGCCAGAAAATCCCCGGATGGAAGGACGGTTGTCGAGATCCGCCTAAGATCTCTATCCTTGTTGAGTATATACAGGGACAAAGCCCCTCCTTCGGCAACCACGGCTCGTATCCCGTCCTCTTCATCGAGTCTTCCTATGAGCGGATATCTCAGCCCCGGGAGTGAGTCGATCCACCACGCATCGTCATCATCGGTCCTGCTCAGCCATTTCAACACCCGGTTGCCCTCGTTCTCCAGATCCGTATAGAGAATATGGCGGGTACGGCCGTCAGCAAGAAACAGGTGTCTGCCGAAATTGATGTCGATTTCGGGAGTGTAGCTGATCCGATCCAGATAGGTCGTGTCACGAACGGCGAGACTGCATGGTTCTGCCGAGCTTCGAGCAGTAGCCAGGTCCGCCGCGTCCATCAGGTTAACGA
>JAGLQP010000411.1 GCA_023136785.1 Spirochaetales bacterium | reverse complement strand
AATTTTCTACAGCTTTACTCAACCCTTACTATTGCTCTTCCCATTTTTCTCTCACTTCCTCTTTAGCTTTTTCCCACTCCTTATCTAGAAGAGTATCATTCATTTCCTTTTCTAATTGCTCCCTCAATTGTGCAGCCTTTTCTTCCTGCCATTTTTCTTGGATTGCCCCTACTGCTGCTTCCCATTTTCTATCCCTTTCTTCTTGCTTTTTTTGTTCTTTTTTTATCATATCTTGTACTTCAGTGTACATCTTTTTGCCTTCAGCCGTTTCATTTGAACCTGGTTGTTTTTCAAATAAAGTATCCAGCGTTTCTCTAGCCTTGACATATTCTTTATCTTCGAAATATGCTTTGGCATTATCTAAAAGCCGTTTTGCTCCATATTGGCTTTCCTCAAGTTCCTTTTTCAGTTCCTCATTTTGATTCTTAACATTACTAACTACAGAAAAGTTCATTATGAGGAAAATAAGCAGCCCCCCAACTAAAAATGCAAAAATCCTATTAACCCAAATCCTCAACTTTTCATTTTCAATCACATAACACTCCTTATTAATACCTATAAACTAAGAATATCAATACTTTCAATGTACGATATAAAAAAAAGAAGTCAAGTTGGTGGGTGGGAAGAAATTCAGCGCTGACGCACCGGGGATTGCCCTGGCCCTGAAGGGGGCTCTATGTCAGGGATTCTGTGTCAGACCGAAGAGTAACGTGGTCTGGGGAGGCCCCGTTTGAGTGATAGTAAAATCAATCGCGTCTTAAGCGGGGGGGAGGGGTCGCCGGCTGCGCAGGCGTGGTGAGCGCTTCGCCGTCTGACCGTGGCGGTAGTGTGGAGGGCGGATTGTGCTCAGAGGCTGGCGATTGGCGATATTCCCGCTTGGGAAGATCTTGCGACCCGAATGGCGGTATCCGGCGCTACGCGGGACGCACCTATGCCGGGGTTCGGGTCGTTGAGGCATTTTCAATTTAGGCAGACAGAATCAAACCCCGGCGGTGCCCTTCTGGTTTTGACCAGATGTGCCAGAATCTTTTTGATCTCATCGGGATCCTGGATCACGGCGATGGTCTTCATTTCAGAACCGCACCTCGAACAGACAAGTGGATTGACCTCATAGACCTTGGCCAAAAGCCTGGCCCATGCTAGCTTGCGCTCATCCGCGTCGACTTTTTCTTCGTCCGACAGCGGCGCAACAGAAGCAGGATCGCGGCCAACAGGACGATACTGCCGGCTATAGCTGCAGTCAGGAAAGCGGGAAACACCTGGGGGCCGACGGATTCGAAAAACTGCCCGATCAACCAAGGCAGGGCCATTGCCCCGAAGGAAGAACCGACAAGAAAGAAACCGGTAACCCCACCGGTCATGTGCAGATGTTCGCTGGCCAGGGTGATCGTACCGGGAAAAAGTCCGGCCAGGGAGAAACCATAGGCCAGGGTGGCGATCCAGATCGCGGTAACGGAGTCCGGCCACAACAACAGTATCACTATGCTCAGCAGAGCCCCCACCACACTACCGCCGAGCTGAATCTTGGCATTCACTTTCAAAGCCAGGAAGATCGCCATCAGGCGGCCGAAGGTGAAGGAGCCCCAAAAAGCAGAGGTCAGGTATCCAGCCGATACCTCATCGGCCAGTTGTTTGGTGAGAGAGTAGGTATAGATCCAGCTTCCGTAGGCGCTCTCCGCGGCGACATGAAGGAAGAGAAAGACCGAAACGAGCACGGGCAGTAAATACCGGCCTACCGCAACACGGTCTGTATCCGGGGCCGCCGCTGCTCTCGGACTCGGTTGGAGAAAGAGAAAAACCGCAGCCGGCACGACGAGTGCCGCGATGAGCCAATATCCCCAGCGAATCCCGCCGGTGTGTCGAATCACCTGCGCCAATATGAGGGGGGAAATCAATGCGCCGAGGCCGAAAAACAGATGAAGGGCGTTCATCAACGGCCCGATCTTGGGAGGCTTGATCCAAACGAGCAGTACGTTTCCCCCCACATCGACCGTTCCCTCGGCGATGCCCAGCAGGAAGACAATCACGACCAACAGGGCCAGAATCGGAATGACCGGGGTTGCGATCATCCCGGCTGCCATGATCAGCAGCATCCCCGTCATAAGCCGGTTCCCGGAGATCCTGTCGTACATGTGCCCGCCTAGAAATGATCCGATCATATAACCGAGACGGTGACCGATAAACAGAGAACTGATTCCCCTCAGGGAGGTACCCACGTTTCTTGCCAGATAGGGAAGAGCCGGGCCCAGGGTTGCGGTTGTCATTCCGAGGAGGATATAGGCGAGGAAGTAACCACCGATGAGGACTGCGATACTTCTGATCTGCTTTTCCATGATTTGATTACCCGGATAGCTTACGAATAGGTTTTGAAAAATCTCAGGACAGAAAATCTTCCCGTATCGGGGTAAAGGCGTCGGCCAGACGCACCGATGGTGTCAGCGCCTGGATAGCGTGGGGGACATCCGGCGGAATCGTTACCATGTCGCCGGCTTCGAGGGTTTTCTGCGCCTCCCCAAGAAAATAAATGACTTTTCCGGAAACGATGTAGGATATCTGTTCATGGGGATGGGAGTGCA
>JAGLQP010000410.1 GCA_023136785.1 Spirochaetales bacterium | reverse complement strand
AACTGTTGGGATGCCGGTAAACCGAAAACCGAGTTCTTGCGAAAATCCATAACCAAAAGAAGAAGTCAAAACGCTGACCTCCAAGTGCGGTGAAATTGGAAGGAGGGGTCCGTACAACCCGAGCTTAACCTGAAATCTCTGAAACCCCAGCGCTGTAAGCCCCGGAATCACCGACATAAAAAAGATCAGAGCTATCAGCGCTTTTTTTACCATATCAATCTCTTGAAGCTGCGGCGTTCAACGTCTTCCCTGTTTAGACTTGTACGCTGTCCTAAACCAAGAGTTTCTTGATGTCCCTGTCCTTCGGGATGATGACTTGGGCTACGGATTCCACCTCACCGCTTTCAACGTTGATGATCCTACCGAAGATGATCACTGTTTCGGCCATTTCGATGACCGTGCCGGTTACGATGTAGTTAGCCGCCAGTAACTCTCCGATCTGAATCGCCTGGGAGGTGTCCATCAAATCGGAGAGAGCCAACTCCTGTTCCGTCAGCACCGCTTCGATCTTCTGGCGTTCTACCAGGACAAAAGCCTCGATCTTGGCAATCTCGGAAAGCGCCATCTCGTCGAGCAATGTCAACAGCTCAGCTGAAGGTTTGTTGTCCATGGCAAAACCTGACACGGCGACCACGCCCGAGCCCTTCAATTGCAGATCGAGGATCATCTCACGAAAGAGATTCTCCAGATGTTCGGTGAGGGATCGTTTCGGACCGATCGGGTCCTGCTCCATATCTCTTTTGACTCCTGCGACATAGCTTTGCTCGAGTTCCAGGTCTCGACCGAGGATCTCGATATACTTGTCCAGTATCTCGATCTCGTCATCGAAGCCTTGGTTGTCCAGACGTACCTTTGCGTTCACCAGCTCTTTCTTTGTTTCGATGGTCATCTCCAGAGTCTGCTTCATTTTCTGCTCGACAGCGGCCTCGATGCTGGGGATGTCCACTTCACTGACCCGGCCGTAGTTCACCCGATCAAGATCTTCCTGGCAGGAATAATAGAGCTCCCCAATGTCGGCCAGACTCTGGGCGAAATGCAGCATCGTTCCTGATTTCAGGACCATACCGCTGGAGAAGCCCGCGATCGGTGCCTCGCTATCCACAAACTCGGCATCTACGATAAAGGGACCGGCCTGCTTGCGGTTCCCATCAATACCGGTGTAGCTCAGGGAAAATCTGGCCAGGTTCTGCCGACCAAGGAGCGGGCTTGGGTTCACGCGGTAGTGAACGAGAATGGTCTCGTAGTCCCGGTTATGGAGGGTTGCCTGACTGTAGCGGATCGTGGAGCCATCGATCTGATTGTTGTACCCCCAGGTCCCCAGGATCTCTACATCCTGCAGGAACTCGAGCTTCATATCGAGATCCTTTGCCGCGGCAACCAACATCCTGTCCAAATCGCTGCCGAAGGTCTCTTCCATAAGTTCCCGATTCGCGATGAACCGTGAGCTGCCGCCGCCGCTTTTAGACAGGTTGGTCATGAGCTCCAGATCGAAACCGAATCCAACACCGATCGTGGATACGGTGATACCGAGCTGTTTGTACCGCTCTGCCAGCTGATCCAACTCGCCGAGTTCCTGCTCTCGGGCTTTTTTGTCACGGAGGCTGAACTCGCATACCGCCACATCGCTGCGCCTTCCGGTACCAGAGAGTGTTCCCGTATACTGACTGATTTCACCGCGATTCAACACTTCGACGGTGAACTCCGTGTTCCGAACCCTCCGTCCGTGGTAGGCGAAATTCCGAACCACGACTCGATACAAGCCCTCCGGGGCTCCTCCTTTCGGCCAGTAGATGTTCTCCACCGGAGTCATGCTCCGTCGGCTGCCGGCGTTCATATCCACATCGAGCTCGCCACCGTATCGAGAAATCTTGTGGCCGTAATAGATCTCTTCCCTGGAGGGAGTAAACACGTGTAGATCCAGATCGTTGTAGTTGTTCCACATCAGGGAAACGCGAACATCGCCGCTCTTGGCTCCCGCCCCGGCCAGGCGGGCGGACATTTCGGTCCCATCGGAGAGAAACAACACCCGGTTGGTATAGTCTTTACGGAAATTGGCCAATACCTGCTGATAACCCAGCTCCAGTCCCGCCGCCAAGTTCGATCCACCCTCAGGGGTAATGGCCTGGACCGCGTTTCGGAACTGGGTACGCCGTCTTTGAGTTTTCATCCGGGTGGAGGGAAAGAGCACCTCCGCCTCGTCGCCGAATACCACGAGGGACACGAAATCGATGTCCCGCACCCGTTCGATGAAGATGTCGAAGGCATCCTTGACCCAGTCCATTTTGTCTTCATCCCGCATCGAATCGCTCTTGTCGATGACAAAGGCCAGGTTCATCGGCGGCAGCTCCTCGTAGCTTCGGCGTTTTCCCTGAAGCCCGATATGCAGAACCCCCTCCTGACCCCGGGCCGAGATCTGCTGCTGTCCGCTATAGAGGCTGATCCCGACCTCTTCAACGGGATCCGGATAGTTGTAGTCGATCTGAGCGATGTAGGAGTTGATATGCACTTCCTCAGGTGGGATAATCACGCCCTGTCCGGCAAGATAAATACCCCGCGACGCCGATCCTGCGGCTGCTTCTGCCTCGCCA
>JAGLQP010000041.1 GCA_023136785.1 Spirochaetales bacterium | reverse complement strand
ACATCTAGGCCAATCAACATATTTATTGATTCGGGACAACCACTATTGCATTCCCTCTTGAGTGTATTATCATGGAAGTATGGACTGTGAGGTGAAGGGGCTGTACAGCTTTCACCTTGTAATCAGATGCCGAAGGAGGTGAAGAGGATATGGCGCTCAGATTGAAAAGTTCGACGATCGAGGCGGGGAGCACGATCTCTCGAGTCTATACCTGCGATGGGCGGGATATTTCCCCGCCGCTGCGTTGGGAAAATGCACCGCCGGGAACGAAGAGTTTTGCTCTGGTTTGTGATGATCCGGACGCCCCGATGGGTACTTGGGTGCACTGGGTCATCTACCGCATCCCCGCCGATTCCGATCGACTTGCAGAAGCGATCCCTGCTACAGAGAAGCTGGAAAACGGTACGCTTCAGGGCAGCAACGATTTCGGCCGGATCGGCTACGGAGGACCCTGTCCGCCCAGAGGAAAACCCCACAGATACTTCTTCAGGCTCTATGCCCTGGACGCAGAGCTTTCCGTCGAATCAGGATTAACGAAAAAGGCGGTAATGAAAGAAATCGAAGGCCACGTTTTAGAACAGGCGGAGCTGCACGGAGTCTACGGAAGAGCCTGAGCGCACGGTTTTGCTCTGAAAGGTTTCCCGCGCTGCAAGGGTCAGCCTGTTCGCTCTGCCCCGCCCTCAGGTGGCCTATTCAGCAGGTCAGATGCAGCGCAGCCACTACTTTTTTCTTCGAGCACAGCTCGTTGTAGGCACGGATCGCACTTTCAGTGGATCCGGTAACCACCTCGATTCCCTCCTGATGCAATCGGTCGACAAGGGCGGCCTTCACCTTCATCAGTCCGGGTTTTCCCTGACCGATGACCAGTACCTCGGGCTTGTATCGTAGTACCTCTTCCAGATCCTCGAGGCACAAATTGTGCCCTTGCTTGCGCCACCAGGATGCATTCACCCGATCCGGGTAGATAATAACATCCGAGTTGTAGCTCTTTCCGTTCACCGTCACGCTTCCGAATGAATAGGAGTCGATCATAGGGCACCTCGCTGTGTTTATTACGTTAGTAGTTCCCCCGTGGACGGTCAAGCCAGGACACTACAGTAGATGCCGAACCTCCCCGACCAGTTCTATCAGATCGAGCCGCTCGTCGGATCGAATCGCTTCGCCGCTGCGCAGCAGAAACAGGAAGGTCAAGATCTCTTTCTCCGTCTGCTCCTTTATCGCCAAACGATAGAGCCCCAACTGTGCATCGTGTTCGCCGGGTTTGTAGATACGATCCGTTTTAAAATCAATAAGATACAGATGGTCCTTGCATTCGAAGGCCATGTCGATCTGGCCGCTGATGTACAGGGGGTTCCGGCCATCCTCGAATAAGTACAGAAAGGGCAGTTCTCTGTCGATGCGCCTCGCCTGGAGGGCGAGAGCTCCCAGCTCGGAAGAAAAGAATTTACGGCAAAGTGTGACGGCGCTGGAAAACAGCACGTCTCTGTACTCTTTCGGAACACCTGTGCGCATCCACTCAGGTTCCGGAGGAGGCCCGGCGGGACTCCGGCTCCACAGGTCGAGGAGACGATGGGTCAGAGTTCCGAAGCGGGGCTCGAGACGGTGTTCCCTCACCAGAATATCCGCTTCTGTGGAGGGGAGGTTCCTGGTTGCCGTGTTCAAACCCGCACCCTTCCGTCTCTGTTCGAGCAGCGGGTCCAGATGCCGGCAAACTTCAGTTACCGAAACTTCCCGGCGAAGTACCTGTCGTTGGATCGGTTTTCTTTGATACATCACATCCCGAAGCTTGAGCGGCCCGGTTGTTTCAGGCCGCTCCCCGCCAAATAACCGCTCCATCGGTGGTGCTTCGATCTTGTGAATCGTGAGCTGATAGGGCGCATTGTGGGATGTCGATCCGTCGACAAGGGTATCCTCACCAAGACCCAATCCACGGAGGAGCAGGTTCAGGTGGGCTCTGGGGGTCTGTCGGTTTTTCTGTTTGTGAGTGCCGGCAAGAACGAGATGGGCTTGAGCCCGGGTGAGAGCAACGTAGAGCAGCCGCTTGATCTCCGCCAGATCTTCCTTATCCGATTCCTTTTCGCCGATGTCGGTGAAGTAGTTCTGTGAGCCGAGATTGACGGTGATACCGTACTGCGAGGAAATGTAGTAGGGCTTTAAGTCGCGGCGGTGTCTGCCGATGCTGCCCATATCGGCGAGCACCACGATCGGGAACTCGAGACCCTTGGATCTGTGAATGGTAAGAAGCTGGACGCCGGGCAATCGGGGCTTGAGAACCGGAAGATCATCGAGTCGCTCGTACCTACCGAGATTTTGGCGCAAGAATTCGAGGAAAACCGCCAGGCTGTCTCCCTGTCGATCGGCTCGTTCGGCCAACTTGATCATGTAGTCGTAATATTCGAGGTAGTTGTGGTTTTGGGGATTTCGGAGGATCGTGTAGCGGTAGCCGAAGCGGTACCAAAGACTGTGAAACAGCTCGGCAATTGGCACTCGATCCGCAGATTCACGGAGGAAGGTGTAGATTTCTCTACCCTTCTCCAATCGTCTTCGATCCTCCTCGCCCAGTTCGAAGGAGTCGAGCTTTAAGAAAAGTTGCCGATCCGGCTCTCGATCAGATCTTTGCCCGTTTTTTTCAGTGAGCATGAAACGTAAGAGGTTTTCATCACAGATGTTCACGAAAGGAGACCGAAGGGTTCCTGCGTAGGCTGCCCGATCTTCCGGATAGATGGCCAGCTGCAGCCAGAGGTAAAAATCATTTATCGGCGCCTCGGTGAAAAGACTTCGAAGGTTGTCCGTGCTGTAGGGTACGCCGAAGTGCCGGAACATACGTTCGAAATGTATCTGGTTGCTCGTCGATCGCAACAGTACGGCGAAGTCGTCGTAGGTTGCCGGGCGGATTCCCTCAGCCGAGGCCACAGACAGGTTTTGTTTTTCTACGGTCTCGTGAATGAAGCGAACCACGGAATGCGCCTCGGCCAGGTTGGCAGTAAGGAATGTCTGACTTTGCTCGAAACTTGCCTCATTGCTTCCGTAGAACAGGTGGATTTGCGGCCTAAAAGAGCTGTCAGCACCACCCTTTCGCATTCTTTGGTAGCGGGCTTCATAGTCAGACTTGGCATCGGCCATCACTACGGAAAATACGGTGTTTACAAATTCGATCAACCCGGATTCGCTGCGGTAATTGCGATCCAGATCGACGGTGCTCCCGCCGACCTTCGTAAGCTCATCACGGAGAGTTTTGAACACGCTGACCTCAGCGCCCCTGAATCGATATATCGATTGTTTCTCGTCCCCGACGAAAAACAGCTTATCCGGTTCCAGATCACGGCCCAGCGGCACCCCTTCGTCCAGAGAATCGAGTTTTTCCGCCAGGAGAAACAGAAGATCCTTCTGCAGCCGGTTGTTGTCCTGGAACTCGTCTATCATGATGTAGCGATATCTGTTCTTGTAGAACTGTCTGAGAGGCTTGTCCCGAATCAGGGCTTGGACAGCGAGTTTTTCGACGTCCTGAAAAGTAACCAGGCCGAGAGTTCGTTTTTTTTCTACGAAGCGTTGTGTGAAATCCTCGAGGAGAGAGAAAAATCCGAGAAGAGTTTTCTCCTGCGACAGGGTTGAAGCCAACGTACTCAGGTTCTTGAGAGCCGGCCTGATACCGTCGATCAAGCCTTTCAAGCGCTCGATATCCTCGGCGCCCCGTCCGCCGGGTTTGCGAAGAACTAGACGGGATAGGTGCTCCTCCGCATCTGTGTAACGGTGTTCCGCCAGGTGGCGGGATACGCTCTCGAACCCGGTAAGGGTAACCTGGGTCCGTTGAATCGAAACAGTGCGGGGATCAAGCTTCAAAATCTGATCGATCAGGTCGCGGACTGTTCGAAGCTCGCTCTTCAGATCCGCCCGGCAGCGATCAATTTGGGCACGGACCATGGCGGGAAAATCGTTTTCTCCGGGCAAGTGGAGATGGTTTCGCGCCAAGTCGGCGAACAGATCCTTCCAGAGGGTCTCGAAGCCATGGATATGGAGCAGTTCCTGCATCACCGGGTTTCCCAGGTTTTCCAACAGGAACTCCAGGCTTACCTGTTCAGCGATCCGGCCGACGGCCTGTTCGTCGTAGCGGAAATCCTGCGGAAGACCGAACCGATCGCAGGTGTTGCTTACGATTTCGGCGCAGAAACTGTCCAGGGTGGAAATCTGTGCTTGTTCGAAGGATTCGAGATGCTTCTGCAATTCAGCGGGTGCCTGAAGAAGTCGGTTGTAGATGCGTTCGTACATCTCCGCTGCAGCCTTTTGCGTGAAGGTAAGTGCCAGTAAACTTTTGACCCCAATACCCTTTTTTTCCAGCAGCCGGCAGTAACGCTCGGAAATCACAGAGGTCTTTCCGGATCCCGCCCCCGCCATGACCACAGAGTTTTTCTCAAGCAGGACAGCCTCGGTCTGTTTCTCGTCGAAGGTATGAATCATGTTCCTAAGCTTCCAGAGGGTAGTGATGTCGACAGATCTCTCGGAGCCGGCAACGGCTGCACTGCACCCGGGAAGACTTTTCGATTCTGAAATCCCCCGAAAGGATTCTGTCCCGCATTCTGAAGATCCGCTCCTTCACCAGCTCGATGCTCCTGTCGATACTGTCTCTGTCCGCCATGTTTGTCCGCGGTCCCCCGAACACGAAGTGATAGCGCCCATTTTCAAATGAGTAAAACGCCGCCCGCGAAACAGGAAGATTATTTTCATTCATTAGATATATGTAGAAGGGCATCTGCATCGACACGGGTTCATCGGAGAAGATGTCTGCTTTGTTCGGTACGTGCTTTTTCTTGTAATCTACGACCGTGTACCCGGTAGGGTTGTGATTTATCCGATCGATCTTCCCGACAAGCAGAGAATCGATGTCGGAAAGCAAAACCTGGAGCTGGATCTCGCAGCCTTGTGTTTGCTCCTCAGACATCACGGCGAAATCAACATCGAGGAAAGTCAGTGCCAGCTCTTCAATCCGGCGCCGTATCTCTGCCCAGATCGGCTCCAGAAGCGCAGGGTTTTTCCCCCGAAAAGCGATGCAGGTTTTCGAAGCTATGCTTCTGATCCGTTCACGGTACTCCTGCCGCCGATCCGGGAACAGTTTTCCCTGAGCCTCCGACTCCACCAGTTGGTGGAAGAATGCCTGCAGTACTCTGTGCATGAGGATCCCAAACTCCCGCGGATCGATCATCATCGGCTCGTACTCCTCCATGCCCACCCCAAGGAGGTGTTCGAAGAGGAATTGGAAGGGGCAGAGGCTGAACCGCTCCAACGCGGTAGCGTTGATCCGAAATCTACCCTCCTCGTTTCTTAACCGGCCCTGAAGTGTGTGGATGAGCCTCTTGTCCTGCAGTTGATGGGAGGTGACGTCGATCCTCTTCGCAGCCAGCGCCCCAATCGATGCCGAGAGGTAGCCCTCCCGCTGAATCGGCTGTAGAGGAAAGGTGTTTCCCTCGATCCAGGCGTTCCGTTCCAGATCATAAGGGTCCGGATGTTCCGACTGTTTCGGCGTCTCCGCCGCGATGCAAGCTTTGAGGAAAAGCGGCGGCGGCAGGTTTGATCGTAGGAAATCCCTACGGGCGTAGCTGAAGGAAACCTTCTCTCCGCTGTGGCTGTAGAGCAGCAGATGAGCCGCCGAGAGGTCTCTCTGGACATCGCCTAGATACTGCTCTTCGTGAAGCCCCAGAAAGGGATAACGACGAGGTGTATGGCTCGTTGCCCATTGAGAGGCGTTGATCACGAAGTGCTGTTCCGGATACATTCCCTCGCTCACCCTGTAGGGGTATACGGAGATGCCCGGGGTGTTTTGCCTCGGCACGTACAGACGCTGGTGTAGGTAGATCCACCAGATACGAAAGACTGAAGGATGTGGAACGGACACGAATTCGCTCGCCCAGTCGAGTTCCTCGAGGCTGTCCAGTGTAAACTGGAAGATCTTCAGCTCCTCCTCGTTCAGGCGGGTCAGATCTAGGAACGAAGCGCTGAAGGAGATCAGGCTGTTTTTTAAGTCGCTGAAGCTCTCGGCATCGGCAATCTTCATGATCTGATTCTTTAAGGTGGAGTAAAAACCGGATATGCGCCCTAAAGGTAGGTTTCGGGGATTCCCGTTCCGCCGAGCTGATTCAATGCTCAAGCGCCAGCTGTCTGCAACGGCTGTGTTCCGTACAATCCGACTATCCAGGGCGAGCCGGATCAAGCCATGGCACAGACCCTCTTGCTTCCACGGAAGCGAACGACAGAGCAGGAGATCCTTCATTGCGGCAACGCTGAAAGAGGACTCAGCGCTTGAGAAAATTTTTTGAAAGAACTTTGCTTGAGGAAAATCGAAGAGGGGTTTGCCCCGATGAATCTGCAGAGGGATGGCGAAGAGCTCCGCATCCCGCCTGAGCAGTGGCTCCACTTCGTCCAGCTCCCCTACGGTCAGGATGATACCGTGGGGATCGCTCCCAGCGTCGAGCAGTTTTGCGACCCGCAGCATTGTTGTACGGATTTCCTGAGGGATTGTTTCAAACACCTGAACAGCGGTGCGTTCCCGCACCTCCTCGGGAATAGGTACACAGGTTGCTTGAGCCTGTTGGGCGACCAGGTCAGCAAACTCTGGGAAATCTTCGATCAGCTCGGGAAAAAAGAGAAGGTAGGTTCTTTCTCCCGGCTGAAAGCGAGGGCGCTCGTAGTTCGGTTCGAAGAGCTCCGCATTGGCAAGGAAGGTCCTGTACTTGGCGTACAGATTCTCGAGATCTCCGAGCTTGTCCCTGCTGAAATCCGGCCAACCGGTCCGGAGGCTTTCGATACGGTGCAGGACGGGTAGAAGACGCTGCAAGCTTTCAAGAAACACCAGCGAATCGTGGCAGTACCGTGTTGGAATGATCTGTCGGAGATAAGGAGCGCGGCTGTTTCGTTCCAACTGTTCATATAGAAACAGCATACGAACGGCCCTGTCCACCGGCCTACGTTCCGCAGGATAGTGAAAGCAGCTCTCTTTGAATTGATCCCAGGAAAGAAAACGTGTAAGTGCTACCGACCTTCGGCGGGTTGTACGCAAGGCGTACCTACACCAGAAGCGGGCCGTTACCTCCGAGGGGAAAACAAAGCAGGTATTCGGATCTTCGATCTTATCTCGGATAAGGTTTGAGATAAACACAGGCCGTAATGCTCTAGTTGATAATCCTTGTCAGCAGCCCCTCGTCTTTTCGCCACTTGGGTCTGGCTTTTACACGGATATCGAGCTTGACTTCGTAGGGGAACAGCTGGTTGCACTCCTGTTCGGCTTCCCGGATGATGGTTTTTATTTTTTCTCCGCCCTTTCCCACGACGATTCCCTTCTGGGATTCTCTCTCTACGTAGATGAATCCGCGCACCCAGAGGTAGCGGTCTCTATCTTTCATCTCCATGTCGCTGATATCCACGTATAGGGAGTGGGGAACTTCCTGTCTGGTCTGCAGGATCGCCTTCTCCCGAATGATCTCGGCGATTCGGAAGTCCGGGCTTTGGTCTGTGTAGTAGTCCTCGGGATACATACGTTCGCCCTCGGGAGCTCGGTCCCAGATGGCCTGCAGCAGAGCGTCGACCCCCTGTCCGGTCAGAGCGGAGATCAGGTGAATCCCTGGCTCGTCCATAGCCGAGGTAAGTTCCTCCCGTATCCTGGCTGCGTGGGTGTCGCTTATGTCGATCTTGTTCAAGGCAACGATCAATCGCTCCTCAAAACCACGCAGCAGATTGATCAGAGCCTCCTCTTCCTCCCCGGGAGGACGGGTGACATCGATGAGATACAGCACTACCTCGACCTCGTAGAGAGTCTTTGTCGCCAGCTCCTTGAGATGACGATTTATTCTCTTATCCGACAGGTGAAAGCCCGGGGTGTCCACAAATACCAGCTGTCCCTGCTGATCGTTGTATATACCCCGAACGCGGTTACGCGTAGTCTGCGGTACTGGAGAGATTATGGACACCTTGTGTCCGCAGATCCGATTGATCAAAGTTGATTTTCCACAAGAGGGTCTTCCTATAAGACCAACGAAAGATGACTTCACTCTTTTTTCTGTTACGTTACTAATACTGCTGCAAGCCCACCGAAGATCCTGAAAGCTTACGAATTTCAAACGCCTGCCGTGTGCTGTTACAACACGGATGTTGGCTTGAATATTAGAAGGTAAATCGCTAATTTTCAAGCAAACGGCAACGTTTTTATCTAGGCGCTCGTATCCGTATCCTTCAGGAGTTCCGTTGTAACTCCGGAGAAGAGGCTTTGAATTTGCCCCGATTTCCCCGTCATCTTCTGTTCGTGATCCTACTCTGTACAGCCCTTGTTTCCTGCCGGCCGTCCGTGCATCGGGAGACCCGCTTTTCCATGTCGAGCACTCTGACGGTCCTTGTCTCCAGTCAGCGGCCGCCGGACTGGCAGGATTTGTTCGATTTTGCAGACAGGAAAGCGTGGGAGTTCGATCATCGGCAGAAGGACAGCTCGATTGGCAAGCTGAACCGTGAAGGAGGAGGAAAGCCGCCTGGAGAGGTGTTGGAGGTGCTGAAAACGGCTCAGAGGATTGCTGTACTCAGCGATGGCGCCTTCGATCCCACGATCCTCGCCCTGACGGATCTTTGGGCTTTCGACGGAGGTGGAAGTCTTCCCACCGATGAGCAGATCGATTCCGCTCGCAGGAGGGTGGATTTCTCGAAAGTAGTGATAGACAAAGAGGGAACGGTCCGCATTCCCGAAGGTTTTGGGCTAGACCTGGGGGGAATCGCCAAGGGTGCTGTCGTCGATCTGATCTCCGGCTATCTCTACGAACGGGGTTTTAAAGATTTTCTCATCGATGCGG
This sequence comes from Spirochaetales bacterium, assembly GCA_023136785.1. Classification (GTDB taxonomy): domain Bacteria; phylum Spirochaetota; class Spirochaetia; order SZUA-6; family DRHE01; genus JAFGQJ01. Next base: position 778 of record JAGLQP010000041.1, on the reverse strand, counting down.
GAGGGGATATTCTGGTCTCCGGAGTGAAACAGGGGGAAACCCTGTGGCGGATCGCCGTGCGCCACCCGCGGGAAAGCCAGGCCGTCTTGGGTGTGATACCCCTGGGAGAGAAGGATTCACGGATCGCCATGGTGACTTCAGGTGATTACGAACGTTTCTTTGAATCGGGGGGCAAGCGCTACCACCACATCCTCGATCCCCGCAGCGGCTATCCGGCCGGGCAGGTTGCCTCAGTCACCGTAATCGCCCCAACATGTGAGGTAGCCGATGCCCTGTCCACGGCTGCGTTCGTTCTCGGGCCTGAGCGAGGATTGAAACTGCTGGAGGAATTTCCGGATGCCGAAGGTCTTCTCATAGCGGAAGAGGACGGAAATCTGACCGCCTGGAAGACCAAAGGCTTTCCCATCGAGGTGGACTCGCTTCGCTTCGGGCAGGAGTGAAGGTTTCCGGCCTACGGTGGCAGCAGTTTCTTCCAGTACTTGCCGTAGAAGGCCCAAAGCTTTCGCTTCGTTTGATAGGGAATCAGGGCGGAATCGGTCACAAAGACGCCGGCCGCTGCCCGGCGACAGGTGCAGTCGCTTCGGGAACTCAGAGCCGACACGATCGAGGGAATCAATTTCTGGATGGATTTTGTGTTTTCATTCATCACCTTGAGGATCATCTCCACGCTGACGCTCTGTTCCGCGTCCTTCCAACAGTCGTAGTCCGTCACCATCGCCACCGTCGCGTAGCAAATCTCTGCCTCACGCGCGAGTTTGGCTTCGGGCATGTTGGTCAT
>JAGLQP010000409.1 GCA_023136785.1 Spirochaetales bacterium | reverse complement strand
TGGATGCTGGAGATGTTTCTCCAGGAGGATCCCTGGGTTGAACCCTATGAGGCCCAGCTGTGCATCGAGATTCTGCTGGGCAAGCTCTCCGAGGAGCTTGAAGTGTTGCGGCGCATCGCCACTTCGGGCCACAGCACGGATGAGTTTGTGAGAGAGTACGAAGATTGGCTGCTGGACCGTGCGGTGGCCGGCGAGAAGGAGAGTGTGGTATGAGCGCAGAGTTCATGGATTGGGAGCTCATTCCGGAAAGGGTTTTCCAAGCCTTCCAGCGGCGAGTGGAACTGGTGGAGTTGCTGCTGGACCCCACCGTGGATAACTCCACCAAACGGGAGCAGCGCCGACGATACCGTGAGGAGCATCGGGTGGGCGATCGCACGATCCGAAACTATCTGCACCGGTACCGGAAAAAAGGGCCCCGGGGGCTGCTGTTCTACCGGCCTCGGCCCCCCTGCCCCCGCATCCCGGACCAACAGCTGCGCGAGAAAATCCTGCAGCTGGTCCATGAACTTCCCACCCGCAGCGTGCCGCAGCTGCGCAGGCTTCTGGCCGGCGATGAGCTCTACGGGCCGAAGATGGCCCAGTATTCCGATCGCACCGTCTACCGCTTTTTGGTCGAAAACGGGCTCAGCAAGCGGGAGCGCTACCGGCTGCTGAGCGAGACTTCCCGCTTCTCCTACCACCGTTTTGAGGCGGCCAATTCCATGGCGCTGGTGCAAGCCGATGCCCGTGACGGCATCTGGCTGGATCTTCCCGACGGCAGCAGGCGCAAAACCTACCTGTTTCTGTGGATCGACGACTTCTCGCGCAAGCTGCTGTACGGCAAGTACTACTTTGACGAAAAGCTTCCCTGTCTCGAGGATTCCTTCAAGTACATGATCCTGCGCTATGGAATCCCGGCGAAACAATATTGCGATAACGGCAAGGTCTATATCGCGCGCCATTTCCTGGCTGTACTGATCGATCTGGGCATCAAGCAGGTGCGCCACCAGCCCTACTGCGCCTATTGTAAGGGCAAAATCGAGGCGGATATGAAAATCATCCTGAATCAGTTCCAACGGGAGGCCGCCTTGGCCGATTTTCATACCCTCGAGGAACTGAACTCCGCCTTCTGGGCCTGGATGGAGCTGGATTACAACAAGAGGGTACATTCCTCCACCGGCCAGAGCCCCGATGATCGGTTCTTGCAGGGGCTGCCTGAGGCGCATCGGCGCATCACCGATCTGCAGCACTTCAACGCGCTGTTCCTGTGGCGGGAGAACCGCACCGTCACCAAGTATGGCAGGATCAAGCTGCACGGAAACCAATACCCGGTGACCAGCCGTCCCCATGGCAGCGTGGTGGAGGTGCGCTACGACCCCTTTGACCTGAAGGAGGTGGCCGTGTATGACGGTAAGGGAACGCTTCTGGAGACCACCAGTGTCTCCAAGCAGGTGACCCGTCAAGCCCCCTGCATTCCGGAGGAATCCCGCAAAACCGCCCGCAAGATCAGTGAGGAGGCCCGAAGATACTTCAGCCGCCTGCGCGAGCAGCACCACCAGGAGCAACTCCAGAACCAGGAAACCCCCTTCAGCGCTTTTCTCAAGGATAGCCCCAAGAACAATGACCCCCAGGAGGAGAAAACAGATGCACGATAAGGTGTTGGCTCATTTCGGGTTCTCCCGCCTACCGTTTCCCAAGCACATCAGCGCCAAGGATTGCTTCGCCGGACGGGCCCATAGCGAAGCCTTGGCCAGGCTTTCCTTCGGCGTGCTGGAGGAAGACATCCTGCTTCTTACCGGGCCGGTAGGCTGCGGCAAATCCGTGGTGCTGGGCTGCTTCGCTCAGTCTCTGGACGCCACCCACTACAGCCCCCTCGTTGTCCGCGGCGGCAATCTCTCGGAGGCTCAGCTGTACAAAATGATCCTGGAGGGGCTGAAGATCGAACCCCCGTTCTTCAGCGGCCAGGCCAAGCGCCTGTTCTTCAAGCTCATTCCCGAGTTGCCCAAGAAACCGGTTATCATCCTGGACGACAGCCAGGACCTGCCGGAGCACACGCTGCTGGCGGTGAAGAGCATGGTCAACTTCGGCTTTGACACCCCCACTCCCATTACCTTCGTGCTCGCGGGCCAGCCGGAGCTTCGCGAGACCTTGCGATATTCTCAGTTCCTGCCTCTGCGCCAGCGCATCCGCATCTCCTACCCCATGCAGCCCATGGGCCTCGAGGAGACCTGCAGCTACATCGACCATCATACCTCGATCTGTGGGAAACCCACCTCCGTGTTCTCCGATGACGCCAAGGCTGAGATCCATCGTCACACCACGGGAATCCCTCGGCGGGTTAACACGATTTGCTACCAGTCGATCCTTCGTGCCGCTGCCAACGACATTGCTGTACTCGACTCCTCGAACCTTGTCTATGATGAGTTGTTGGAATGATTAGCAGATCAGGTAATCCTCGAAGACAAGCAGGGGCCTACGTGTTTGGCGAAAGGGGGAAAGTTGATCTGGCACGGTTTGGTAGAAAGGACTGGCGGGAAACACCTGAAATAGCCCCAAGAGACTACAGAGTTTACAGAGACTACAGTTATTCTAAGCATCTTCTTTCACTCCATC
>JAGLQP010000408.1 GCA_023136785.1 Spirochaetales bacterium | reverse complement strand
AGAAGCTGTACTATCAAGACCCCCGAATGGAGAGCTTTCAAGCCCGACTGGTACACCAGGAGCAGGAGGGGGATCACTGGATCGTTGTCCTGGACAGGACGGCCTTCTACCCCGAAGGGGGCGGTCAGCCCGCCGATAGGGGGCGGTTGAACGGCATCCCGGTTATCGATATCCGGGAGAGGGAGGGAGAGGTCTGTCACGTTCTTCCGGAGGCTCTGTTGCAGGACGTGCCGGTGCAGGGGACGATCGATTTCCCGACCCGCTTCGACTTCATGCAGCAGCACACGGGTCAGCACATCATCTCGGCCAGCTTGATCGAGGCGGCGGGATATCCCACCATCTCGGCCTATCTCGGTGACAGTTACACCGCCGTGGAAATCGATATCGACAGCATCCAGGACGCAGAGATAGAGGCGGCGGAGGTCCTGGCCAACAGGACGGTTACCAGGAATCTGCCTGTGCACATCCACTGGATTCAACCGGAGGAGGCGGAACGCTTTTCTTTGCGCAAACCCCCTCCCAATGTCCAACGGCTGCGCATCGTGGAGATCGAAGGGGTCGATTCGGCGGCCTGCGCAGGGATTCATGTAGAAAAGACCGGGGAAGTCGGCCTGATCAAATTCGACGGACTGGAGAAAATCCGGGGCCGATTGCGCCTGCACTGGTTGATAGGCGACCGTGCCTACCGGGATGTTCGGGAGAAGGATCGTCTTGCCACCGCTCTGAATCGAGAGTTGACCTGCGGAACAGCGGATATTCTTGCCTCGGTCCGGGAGCTGAAAAATGCGCTTCGGGCACGGGAACAGCGGATCTCCCAGCTTGAGAAGACCCTGGCGGGATATCGGGCACAGGGCTTGCTGGCTAGCGCGGCAAGCGAAGGAGGAATCCGGCTGGTTCGAGAGATCTTTGCCGCCGAGGAACCCTCCTTTGTGCAGACGGTCTATCAGAACATTCTTGCCGGTTCAAAGACGGTGGCCTGCCTGATCAACCACAGGAAAGATGATATCCAGTGGTGGATCGGCTGCAGCGAGGATCTCGATATTCCCTGGAAGCAGATCGTTCCCGGCCTCTTTCCCCTGATCGAGGGAAAGGGGGGAGGCAAAGGGGGAAGCTGGCAGGGAATCGGGAAAAAAGCGGGGAAAGCGACGGGATTCCTCGATTCTTTGGGTGCGGCGATCTGGAAGCACTTGCAGGGCACTGGATCGTCCCGAAACAAAAACACCCGGGGCGGTTGACCCAGGTCAATGAATTACCTGACCGAATTGGCTATATTTAGGTCATGGATCATCAATTCTGTCCGGGTGCAAAAATATTAAGGCAACCCCAGCCGGAGATGTTCGACTGTCCTTCCTGCGGGGAGGAGGTGGAGATCTGGACCGACGAAATTCGTGGTGTCTGCCACAACTGCGGGCGGGCGGTATTTCGCGATGGATACATGAGCTGTCTGGAGTGGTGCAAATATGGTCAGGATTGTGTGGGTGAAGAAGCATACGACCGCTACATGAAAAACCGGGCCGTCGGACTGCGGCGCAAACTGTTGGAGGGGATTCACAAGCATTGGGGCGGAAATGCATCTCAGATCAAATTCGCTGAACAGGTCCTCTCCTGGAGCGAGGAGATTCTGAAGGGTGAAAAAGCTGATTGGCATATTGTCATTCCTGCCAGTATATTACACAATATCAGCAGCGATAACGAACCCGAAGGTCTCCAGAGCGCGAAGGATATACTTCTTCGCTCCGGTTTGATGTCCGAAGAAAACGAGAAAATCTGTCGGATCATTGAACACGGACCTTCCGACAACGTTGAGTACAACGTAGTGCACGATGCTGCACTGTTGGCGCGGCTGGAGCCGGGAGAGCTCGTCGATGATGGGGCTTTCCGCACTGAAACTGGAAAAAAACTGGCGAAGATGAGTTATTCGAAAGCAGTTCGATAAGCTTCGTCAACATGGAGGTAGATCATGCGCGAAAAAGTCGAAGTGGCTTTACAGGATATACGCCCCGGCTTGCAGGCCGACGGCGGCGACGTTGAACTCGTCGAAGTCACAGAGGACGGCATCGTCAAGGTTAGACTGAAGGGCGCCTGCGGCGGCTGTCCGATGGCTCAATTGACTCTCAAGCAGGGAATCGAGCGCCGACTGAAAGAAAAGATCCCGGAAGTTAAAAGCGTAGAGTCCGTCCCCCTCGGGGAGTAGCTCAACTCTCCCGGGGCGTAATCCGATAATTTTCTACTCTTCCACTACGCAGCAGTTTCACGGTCAGAGCTGTGCCCGGAGGCCATTTACTCAACAGTCTGTGAAGATCATCCACAGTAGCCACCTGAGTTTCATTCAAACTGAAGATGCAGTCACCTCGCTCCAACCCGGCTCGTTCAGCGGGACCGTTCTTTTCTACAGTGACCACCTCCACCACGGCAGGCGTATTGAGAGCCAGATTGTGCTGGATTCGTCTGTTCACCGGACGGGACTGTGCTCCGATACCCAGATAGGCTCGCCGCACCTTTCCGTGCACCACCAGTTCGGTGACCACCCAGCGGGCTGTATTGATCGGGATGGCAAAACTGATGCCCTGGGCCATATAAATCATGGCCGTGTTGATGCC
>JAGLQP010000407.1 GCA_023136785.1 Spirochaetales bacterium | reverse complement strand
GCTCGGCAAAGTAGCGTTTTGTGAAGTTCACCAGTTCGGTGGATATTCTCTTGTTGGCACAGTCATCAAGAGAGGCGATATCCGAACGCTCAGGCACGGCCAGAACCCAGCAGGCCTTCCTGGTGCTGGCCTTGGAGTACACCAGATCCGAGATGATTTCCACCTGCGACTCGTTCTCCAAAATCCAATCCAGTCCGGTCAGGCCGACATCCAAGACGCCGCTTTCCACGTAGCGGGCCATTTCCTGGGCCCTGATCAAAGCACAGGAAATCTCCTCGTCGTCGATGGAGGGGAAGTAGTTCCGGGAGGAGATGGTGATGCGCCAGCCGGCCTTCTTAAAAAGCTCGATGGTGGCCTTTTCGAGGCTTCCTTTGGGAATCCCCAATTTGATTCGTCTTCCGGTCATGCTTTATTTTTCTCCATATTTCGTTTTCGGATCGAAAACGATCTCCCCGTCGGTGATCACCTCCTCACCACGGACCAGGTTGAAGAAACAGCTGCGGTATCCGGTATGACAGGCCGCCTCTCCGATCTGCTTGACTTTGATCAGAACACAGTCGCTGTCGCAGTCCACCCGGATTTCCTTCACCTGCTGAATATTGCCGCTCTGCTCGCCCTTCTTCCAAAGACAGCCACGGGAACGGGACCAGTAGTGCACGATCCCGGTATCCAGGGTTTTCCGCCAGGCCTCGGCATTCATGAATGCCAGCATCAGGACCTCTCCGCTGCCATAATCCTGGGCGATTGCAGGAACAAGACCGTCCATTTTATCAAAATCGAGTCGGATCGTGGTTTTCATTCGCCCTGCTCTACTTGTTCATCCTGTACCGGACTTTCTGTGTTTCCGATTTCGAATCGTAGGTAAAGGTCAGAAGCACGATGATGTTGTGCTCCATGACGCACATCGATTGTTTTAAGTCGACAATCGCCGGGTCGTACACTTCGATCCAGTTGTTCACGTCGCGCTCAATGGTTTGATAATCACCTTGAAAGATCTTTACCATGACATGCTCCCTTTTTTCGACATGCTCCTACCGCTACAATAACAAGGTCCGCAACCCTGCGTCAATAAAGCTGATATTGATCTTGATAAACAGAAAAAACTTTGAACAATGGAGGTATGAATAAGACATCCTGGATGTTGAACGACGGCGACCTGCTGTTTCTCGTCCGGGTACTCATGCCCGGATATGAACAGCGGCAACGCATGGTCCGGATTCTACGGGAGGACGAGGATATTCTGGAGGGGATGCTGGCGGATGAAAAACTCTTCCGTATCCTGACCGACGATCCGGAATCTTTGCTCCGGGTATCCCCACAGCTGTTCTTCACGGTTCTGCTGAACCACGTGAAGATGGAGATCACGGATCGTTCCTATACCGTGGAGAACGACTTCGGGAGCCACGCCCTGGTGTTTGACAGCGCTATGGTTGTGGAGTTCCTGGAGGATCGCCGTATACGCAATTACCTGGCGGATATGCTGGTTTCCTTCGTTCGTATCAACAGTTTCACTATCCCGATTCGAGTTCGCAAGGGGATCTGGAGAAAGTATTACTTCAGCGATTTTGATATCGACAACCTGATCCGCTACAGCGAGGTGCTTTCCGAAGAGCAACGTTTTCCCTCCTACAAACGCATAGCCGACATCTGCCTGTTTACTCGCGGAATTTACCCGGATCAGACCCAGGTGAAACGGATTCCCGCCTCGATCCCAGACAAGGGAAAACACGAGCTTGAAAACTGCGGTCGTTATTTCTACAGAGCAGCTGCGGAGTATGCCGAGTTGATGGAGCATGAGTCGCTGACACAGGTCGAACAGCACCGATTGCAGGATATCATCCAAGTGCTGCTGCAACTATCCGAGCATTTTGTTGTGGCGGTGAAGCCGCTCTCCTTTTTGGCCAACCATTACCTCGAGCCGTTCAAGGAAGAGCTGTTTCTACAGTAGCAGCGATACAATATGAATAATTCTTAAGCGGTGTAAGGAGGAACAACGAAAATGAAAATTGAGGACCGCTCGAAGCTTCAATCCCTGGTAAGCGATATCGAGGGTTTGAAGTCCCGCCAGCCCGAAGAATCCAAGTTCAAGGATTGGAAGGAGAAGGTGGAGAAGAAACTTGAGGAGGTGTTCGGCAAGAGCTCTGAGCAACTCCTCCGCTTCCAGAGGACCCGTTTTTTTGCCTTTGGTCGCGCGGGAAAACCCAAGGACGCCCCGCTTTCAGAGGCCGAACGCAGGGAATACCTGCAGGGATTGGACGAGGCCAAGAGAAACCTGCAGCGTTATCTGTAGGAGGAGGCAGGGCCCCCAGGTAAAGGAGGTGTAAACCCCAGGGGCCCTGTTCTCTTAGTTATCAATTATAACAACGTCTACGGCAATAGGTTACACAAAACCGTAAATTTATTTACAAATTGGTATAAATTCCCATTTATGTCAGATTCGCTGTCCCATTTTTTGTAGCGCCGATCCGCCGTTTTGACGGTTCGGCCTCGATCTGAGTACCTTCTAGGGTATCTAAGCTCATGAGTGCCACGGGGCAGCAGGCAGCCGGAAAGGTTAGAGGATGGATCGTTTCTTAGAAGGAGAAAAAGATCGGGCTCTCCAGGAAAT
>JAGLQP010000406.1 GCA_023136785.1 Spirochaetales bacterium | reverse complement strand
AAGGATGAATATCGATATCAGTCCCAAAAAGACCGTCGGCGATCTGACGGTCCACCAGAAGCAGGTGCTGGAGATCGCCAAGGCGATCCACAAGAAGGCCACCCTCCTGGTCATGGACGAGCCCACGGCTGCCTTGGGCGAGGAGGACACCCATTCCCTGTTCAAGATCATCGACAACTTGAAGAGCCAGGGAGTGGGCATCATCTACATCTCCCACCGCCTGGAAGAAGTGTTCGAGATTACCGACCGGGTGACAGTGCTCCGGGACGGAAAAAAGATCGGTACTGTGATTACCAAAGATACCAGCCGTGCGGAGCTGATTTCCATGATGGTGGGCCGGGAGCTGACCGAGTTCTATCCGAAACGGGAAGTGCCCATCGGTAAAACGATTTTGGCGGTCACTGATTTAACCATCGAGGGGATCATCGAAGACATCAGCTTTGAGGTGAAGAGTGGGGAGATCGTCGGTCTGTTCGGTCTGCTGGGCTCGGGCCGGATGAACATCGCCCGGGCCCTGTACGGCATCGACAGCCACGACGGGGGAGAGATTACGATCAAAGGCAAACCCACAGTAATAGCCGGGCCCGACGGAGCTACGAAGCATGGTATCGGCTACATGCCTATTGACCGCAAACTTGAAGGCCTGGCCCTGGGTCTGTCCGTGTCGGCCAACATCACCATGGCCAATATTGATCAGATCGGCACGGGTTTTGTGTTGGACAGCAAGCTGGAGACGAAGAAGGCTGAAAGGTGGATCAAGGACGTGAACATCAGGACCCCAACCCTGTCCACCGAGGTCGACGATCTGTCCGGCGGCAACCAGCAGAAAGTCGTCCTGGCCAAACTCCTGGAAACGGGCTCCAAGATCTTTCTGATGAACGAGCCGACCCGGGGTATCGATGTTGGGGCCAAGGTGGACATCTACCAGATTATGGAAAGCCTCTGCCAGGCGGGGGCGGGCATTGTCATGATCTCTTCCGAGCTTCCGGAAATTCTGTCCATGGCCGACCGGATCATCGTCATCTCCCAGGGTAAGATCACCGCACAATTCAGCCGTGAAGAAGCAACTCAGGAGTTACTGCTGCACGCGGCGACCGTCTAGTCTATAGGGGATGTTAGAAATGCCGGACAGCACTAGAAAGAAAGTCAATATTTCCACTACTTTGATCCTGTTCATCGTGCTTATGGCCATGGTCATTGTTTTTTCTGTCTTAAGCAGCGATTTCTATTCTTTTTACAATATCAAGTCGATGCTCACCAATATCGCCTTCAGCGGGATTGTGGCCAGCACCCTGACCCTGCTCCTGATTACCGGCGGGCTGGATTTCTCCTTCGGCGGCAATATAGCCCTTACCGGCTGCCTGGTGGCTTTTCTCTACGATCGTCAGCTCGGTATCCCGGTGGTTGTGATCGTCCTGATCGGGCTGTGTCTTGGGGCTGTAATCGGCCTGTTCAATGGCTACATCATCACCCGACTGGACTTGAACCCGATCGTCACCACTATAGGCACTATGGCCATTACCCGGGGCCTCGGATACGTGCTGACCAAAGGCAGGTCGATACTGATTCTCGAAGATGTTGTCGGCTTCATCGGCCGGGGAGAAATTGCCAAAATTCCCGTTCCCCTGATCCTGTTTATCATTGTCGTTGTTGTGCTTACCTTTACCTTGGGCCGTTCCAAGTTCGGGAGAAAAATTTTCTGCATCGGGGCCAACCAGGAAGCGGCCAAGGTGTCCGGGATCAAGGTCAACCGGGTCAAGTTTCTGCTCTACCTGTTCAGCGGGATAGCCGGCGCGGTCAGCGGCTTGATCCTGACCGGCCAGACGGCGGTCGGCATGCCCCAGCATGCCACCGGGGTTGAGCTGGACGTGATTACCGCGGTACTACTGGGCGGAACCGCCCTGCTTGGGGGTAAAGGCAGTATTTTGGGGACCCTGGCCGGGGTGCTGATTTTGGGAGTGCTTTACAACGGGTTTACCATGATCGGTTTCCGTTACGTACACATCAAGGTATTTCAGGGCATCATCCTGATCGTGGTAGTTGCCCTGTACGAGCTTCGAGAAAAGAAAAAATACTAGGCCGTGGAGAACTATATGAGTAAGCTGTCGGTTCCAGTTGAAAAGGGATCTTTGAGGAACAAGCTGATCGAAACCTTTGTCTACGGTAAATCCATGGTCCCCGCTCTGACCGTGATGCTGGTGGTGCTGGTCCTGTTTTTCAGCCTAACCACGCCTTTCTTTTTTGCCCTGACAAACTTCAAGGCGATAATCAGCAATATCCCGGTGATCGCCATTATGGCAATCGGCATGACCTTTGTGCTTTTAATCGGCGGACTGGACATCTCGATCGGATCGATCCTGGGTTTTACGGCGGTAAACGTGGTGCTTTTTCACAGCGTGGGCATGCCGGCCTGGCTGGTCGTGATCTGCAGCCTGGTGGTCGGTTTGGCTCTGGGTTCGGTAAACGGACTGATCATCACCAAAATCGGTATAAACCCGGTTATTACCACCCTGGGCATGATGGCCTTTGCCCGAGGGCTGGCCTCCTGGTTCTCTCTTGACTTCGAAGTATTGAGAGTGGGTCGTATTTTCGATCAGAAATTCCTGCT
>JAGLQP010000405.1 GCA_023136785.1 Spirochaetales bacterium | reverse complement strand
GCTTCATGACTTCCCAATTGGGAGCAAGGGAGTCAAAAAAGCGACGGGATTGTATCTCCCCTGTGCGCAGTACCTCCGCGACTCTTTCCAAATCACTTTCAAAGATCTGATCTTCTTCAAAGAGATAACGAATGGATTCGGTGAAACGTTGACCCGGGCCCTGGTCGACGGCCCGGTAAAATGCCCATAGACCGTCTCGCCTGGATTCGATAACCCCCACGTCCTGTAGGAGTTTCAGGTGCCTGGAGATTCGGGACTGCCCCATAGCGAGTATCTCCATCAACTCTTGCACGTTGAACTCTTGAAAACACAAAATATTCAACAAGCGGAGGCGGGTTTCGTCGCCAAGGGTTTTGAAATATTGAAGCGCTTCCAGCGGCACAACTTCCCCTATATCATTATATCTTGATATATTTATATACAAGATCGAAACCACTGTCAAGTCGGGGAGGAATCGAAAATCTGTGTCCGATCTCTATTCCGTCCGGCCGTGGGTAGCCGAAGACGACAAATTCTTGAGATACTGTTCTCTAACAAGGAGCGGATATGGGGGCACTTCTCGACACGCTTACAAACAAGCGACTCTTGGTAGCGGACGGAGCCTGGGGTACCCTTCTCCAGGCCCAAGGGTTGGGGCCGGGCTACTGTCCGGAGCTCTGGAACCTGGACGAGCCGGAGAAGGTTCGCTCGGTAGCTGCTGCGTATACAGAGGCGGGGGCGGACCTGGTGCTGACCAACACCTTTGGCGGCTCCACTCTAGCCCTGAAACGTCACGGCTTAGCGGACAGGACAGAGGAACTAAATGCGGCGGGGGCGCGCCTTTCTCTCGAAGGAGCCGGAGAGAAATTGGTAGCCGCCTCCATCGGACCTACGGGAGAGTTCCTGCCCCCAATGGGCAGCGTAACGGAGCAGGAGATGACCGCTGCCTTCGAAACCCAGATTAGGGCAATCCTGCACGCCGGTGTCCGCATACTCTGTATAGAAACCATGACCGCCGTGGAAGAGGCGGTGTGTGCTGTCCGGGCGGCAAGAACCGTGGCCAAGGAAATATCTCTCCCGGTCGAGGTGATGGCAACCATGACCTTTACCGGCACCCCGAAGGGGTATCGAACCTTCATGGGAGTCGATTGCCAAACCGCAGTCGAAAAGCTTTCAGAAGCCGGCGCTGATGTCTTGGGATCCAACTGCGGGAACGGAATCGAACAGATGGTGCCGATCGCCGTTGAATTTCGACAGCTGACCGACAAGCCGATACTGATCCAGCCCAATGCAGGGCTTCCCGAGATAGAGAACGGGGTCACCGTTTTTCGACAGAGCCCGGAGCACATGGCCAAATGGATCCCTCCACTCGTCGAGGCGGGGATTTCCATCCTGGGTGGCTGCTGCGGAACGACTCCCGAACATATACGGGCGATTCGACGACAGATCGATCGTTTGCTCTAACTGAGCTCTATTCAATCTTTATCACTTACCTTGATCTTCAAGACCTTCCCCGGCGCCGAGGAGGTCTTTTGCCCGTTGTCCTCCTCCAACGCATCGAGAAGGGTAGCAGCCTCCTCGGTATTGATCTTTCCTTCCTGGAGCATCTCCAGTATCTTCATCTTTTCCGGACAGGTCATTCTCTTTGCTCAACTCTCCTGTGCTCACCTTCTCGATGATTTCCCCTTAGCCGAACGAAGAGTTCGATAAACTCCAGATCCTTTCGGGTCAAGGACAACAGCCGCGAATTGAGTATGACAACAGAATAATTAATTTAAATTAGATTTATTACAAATCAGGAACTTGGCACCTGAACAATGAGAATCGTATCGATTTTGAGCTCTCTCCCGGGTCCAGGACTCTGTAAGATCACGGAGAGCCAGGTGTTTGGATCTGCGGGGGCCTCAACAGGGTAGAGAATCGGATCGTTCGCGGTGAACAGGGTAACAGACTCGAGGGACAGAGTCAGCCGGAGAATCGTGCCCGACGGTGAAAACTCCTCGGCGTTTTCCGATTCCTCCGCCGACCGGATCTCTCCAGTCGGGTCCACCACCAGAAACGGCTCCTCAGCTCCTTCCCATTGCAAAGCTACGGTGCTTCCCGGTGGAATCTCACCGAAGAACTCGACGGTGAAGGCGGTGTCCTTTTTCCCGAGTTCGAAATACGGCAGAGTCAGACTCGAGGAGTCCGTCAGGATCAACCGGCCGCCCCGAAGGTAGGCTTCATCCGCCGGCTCGAGCCGCCAGCTGTCCGGATCGGGAAGATACAAACCTTCAAAACCTTCGGCCAGTACGAGGAGCCGCCCGTACTTCATCATCATGGCTTCCCTGTAGATACTAGGGTCAACGGAGGGGCGGTTGAACTCGTCCCGGAAGTACACCCCGAACTCGGTGATGGTCCCCTCAAACCCGTTCTCTCCGGCAATAGTAGTTTCTCCGTTGACGGGTAGATCCGAAGGAAGCGGAGCTTCTGTGACTGAAGCGGTTTGCTCGCCGTCTAGAAACCACAGAGCCCGCAGCCCACTTTCGGTCGGTACCAATGACAGGTCAAGTCGATAGTGCAGCTTCTCCTCCAGCCCGTAGATGTTCGAGGGAAGGCGCAGGAGTATTCCTCTGTAGCCCAGGGTGGCCGTGA
>JAGLQP010000404.1 GCA_023136785.1 Spirochaetales bacterium | reverse complement strand
TTGAGGTAGGCCCGGTAGAAGCGGAGCATGTCCGGGGCGGTCGTGCTCAGGGCGCCGGCCGGAGCCCCGTTGACGATCTCGAACTTCTGGGGAACGTACTTCCCGGCACTGTAGGTATAGGCGGTAGCCAGGCGCCCCGCCAGATCCGGCGGAGGCGGCTGCTCGAAGGTGGATCGATCCATGCCCAGAGGGACCAGGATGTTCCTTTCCACGTACTCTTCGTAGGGTATTCCTGAAATTCGCTGCACGATGTAACCGGCCAGCATGGTACCATAGTTGGAATAGGAAACCTCCTCTCCCGGCGGGCGGACGCGCCTGGGAATATCCCTGCTCACCGTTTGCTTCAAGTTCTGTTTGTGTTTTTCGTCCTGGACGAAAAGGCCTATCAACTTGTCCTCGAAACCGGGGGTGTGGTTCATCAGGTCGATGACGCGGATCGGTTGATCGAAGGTGTCCGGAAGATCGAAGTCGAGATACTTTTCGACTGGATCGTTGAGGTTTAATTTGCCCTCTTCTTCCAGCTGCATGATCGCGGTCCAGGTGAACAGCTTGGAAATCGATCCCGCCCGTAACAGGGTGTCTTCCGGGTCCACGGCGGTTTCTGTTTCAAGGTCGGCACTGCCGTACCCGCGCAGAAAGAGCGTATTGGAGCCGTCGGTAATTCCAACCACCGCGCCGGCGATATGGAATTCCTCCATCAGAGCCGGGACCGCCGCATCGAAGAAACGGGAAAGTTCCTCCGGGTTTGGTTTTCTGCCCGACTGGGCGCTTGCAGAAAACAAGACGGCGAACAGAAGTACAGCGTATATGGTCTTTTTCATTTTTCAGCCTTTTTCGAGCCTGCCCCGAATGATCTGTAGATAGGTAATTCTCAGAAGGATTCCGAAAGCTTTGTGCGCCAGGTGGGATCCGAACATCACTTGTAAATCAACCTCCTGCTGAGAGTAGGGTGAAATCATTTCATAGTCAGCCATCTTGATCAATATATTCGCCCGTTTCTTCTCGTTCTGGGTTCTGAGGAATCTCGACATATCATCGAACCTCAGTTGTTCCCATTCGGGCAGCCCGCGTTCCTGTCTTTTTTGTTCGAGTCTTTCCATCGCCTTGTTGTAGGCGTGGTTGAAGAGAAAGAAAAAGTTGGCCTTCGAATGGCCTGCCAGAATGTGCTGGAAAAAGGCGGCTTCGGTTTCTCTGTAGTATTGCAGCTTGGGCTGCGTGGCAAGAAGGGAAAAGGCCTGTGCCCTGCTGAGTGCAACGAAGCGCTGTCGTGCTTTTTTTATGGTGTCCTCAGAATATTCATTGTTCCAGACAATATCCTGAAAGATCTTCAAGAACAGCTCCAGCTTCTGGTTCCTGGATTCCTTCCTCGCTTCTGTAATTCTCTCCGCCGATATTCGGTTCACCCGCAGCTCGCACTGCTCATTTAAAGTCTCATCTTTACGGTAGTGGGAGAAGTAGTCCGATGTTTTACCGGGGAGATTTCTGGATACCTTGAAGACCGGCTCTTTGCAGGCAGAGCAGACGATTTGAAAGTTCCATCCACTGTTTGCTGCTAAAACGGAAACCAGTGATCTCCTTCGAAAAGCTCATCCCGGATATCCTCCTTCTCCTCTTCGCTCATGCTGTCGTCGTGGCGAATCTCATTGTAGCGGTGCATTTTTTCCAGAAGCTCGGGCTTCATGGACTCGATGTCCAGGAGGAAGTCCCTGTAATCGCTGTCGGCTACCAGCTTGCAGCGGGAAAGGAAAGGATAAAAGAGGGCGAGTGAGGCATAGATATCGCCGACTATCTCATCGTCTACGTCTCTATGCTTGAAAATGAACTTGTGCATGATCGCTTTGAAGGACTGGTGCACGGTTGCCACATCGTCAAACAGGAACACATCCTGAAGAGGTTTGTTGACGAAAGCAAAGAACAACGCAAGGGTTGTTTTGAAATTCCATATCTGATGGGGAAGGTAATCTCCTTCCTCCAGCAGGGTTTGCTTGAAAGCCGCCATTCGGCTTCCGTTGTAGTCGGCGACTATCGGGTCAAGCTCATCCCAGTCTTCGGCATCTTCCAGCTTTCGTAGCTCTACATGGTCTATGGGGCGCAGCAAAAAATCCATGAACGTTGCTCCCCCTCTCCGTTTCTTCAGATAGTGGAGAACTTCCATATTAGCCCTGGCAGAACCGTGCTCCGGTTCGATTGATAACGCTTTCCCCAGAGCGTGCTCAGCGTCCTCCAACTCACCTGCTGTCAAATGAATCCAGCCGAGATTGCTACAAAAGGTTGGGTTGTCCGGCTCCAGCTGCAATGCTTTTCCCTGCAGTTTCCTTGCCTTTTTGACGCTGCCGTTCCTGCTTCTCAGCTCGCTGCTTGCCCAATAGTCGTAATACAGGGCTTGCTCCGGATACATCTCGGCCAGCTTCTTCAGGTACCGGCAGCACAGATCATATCTGAGCCGGTTTTCAAGGCCTTCGATCAGCCCATCAACTGCATCAATCAGTTCCTCCCCCTCCAGTAGCTCAATCATCAGCTCGAATCCACGGTCAAGGAACGAGTCGGCTTTCTTTCCGCTGCTGATACTCACGTGGTACAGTCCTCTCTGAAACAGTGCCGGAAAAAATCGGGGACAG
>JAGLQP010000403.1 GCA_023136785.1 Spirochaetales bacterium | reverse complement strand
GACGTCTTGGGGTTACTCGAGACGATGGATGCCATTCCCGGATTGTTTCAGTCCCTCTGCTACCAGTTTCTGCTGGAAAAGATCATAGTCCCCGAGCAGTTCAGAGAGCGCTACCTGCATCTGGTGGATGTCAACCTTAAATCCTACGATTTGGTCCGGCAGGCGGTGGTGGGTCTGTTCTACAAAAAGGAAGTAAAGGAGCTGACCGATCTGGTAGACGCGGTAGAAAGCGACTCGGACCGCATCGAGAGGGATCTGATCCGAGACATCTTCAGCAGCAAGTTGGACAAGGCGGACAAATTACTACTCAAGGAGATCGTGATCAATACGGGAGACATCTCCGACCAGGCGGAGAACGTCAAGGATAGACTGATTCTTGCAATCGTGAAGCGAAGGATCTAGCCGATGTACCGCCTGATCAGCGGAGTCTTCATGGGCTGGTCCCTGGGCTCCAACGATTCCGCCAATATATTCGGAACAGCCGTATTCTCTCAGAAGATCCGCTACAGGACCGCGGTCATTCTATGCTCGATCTTTGTGATTGCCGGAGCTCTCCTCGAGGGGCAGGGGGGCATGCATACCCTCAGCGGCCTGGTCGAACATACCGCAAACAGTGCCTTTGTAGCGTCTCTTGCCGCAGCCCTGACGGTCACACTCATGAGTGTTCTGAAGCTTCCGGTTTCCACCTCCCAAGCCATGGTTGGGGCGATCATTGGCATCGGCATCCTCCGCGGAGCGGTCAACTTTTCCGGGTTGACCAAGGTGGTCCTGGCCTGGGTGGCGACCCCGGTTGGTACGGTCGTGGCCACCCTGATTCTCTACCCTGTAATCGGCAGGATTCTCCGCATCCTTCCGATCCACATCTTCACTCGGGATCTGATTCTCAAGTATGGCCTGATCATCGCCGGTTGCTACGGCGCCTATGCCCTCGGGGCCAACAATGTCGCCAACGTGACCGGAGTGTACACCCAGACCGGTCAGTTGACCATGTTTCAGGCCGCTCTGTTAGGGGGTGGGAGTATCGCCTTGGGCGCGCTGACCTACAGCAGAAACGTGATGATCACCGTTGGAACGAAGCTGGTTCGCCTCGATCCTTTCGGCGCTTTCATCGCAGTGTTCTCCATGGCCGTGGTCGTGCATCTCTTCGCGATCATTGGGGTGCCCGTTTCCACCTCCCAGGCGATCATTGGCTCGGTGTTAGGTATAGGGATCTTCAAAGGAGTCCAGACCATAAAGCTGCGTACTCTGGTGATGATTGTCTTCGGCTGGATCGGAACACCCGTGATCGCTTTGGCTTTCGCCTACCTGATCTTCCGCTTTCTTTTTCATTAGCCGGCGGCTGCAGGTAATACCAGCTCGTTTTTGCCCGCAGCCGGTGTCACCCGATATCTGGACCCGTGTTAATAACTTTCAAGATCATATAGTTCCAGTGAATAATCTCCGGTTCAAACAGACTCCGGTACTGCTCGAAAACCAGTTCGTAACTCTTCTTAGTATCACTATCATTGCCATGCACGGGGACTATAACATAGTCATAATCGCCGATTGATCCATAGGGCTGTAAACCTCCTATCGGCTGATCGGTGAACTCGTGCTTGGTAAGTACGAGAATCTTCTCTCCTTTCACCCGATGCAGGATTGCGCCTTTGATTTCCGTTTCTTTTCCTGATTCTACGTACAGTTGCCCCTCCAGGATATAGGACGTGCCCATTATGACATAGTCAAAAGGAATCGTAAAATCGACCTCGTCCAACTGCCCTAGAATAGTGTAGGTAACCGGATCGATCTGTCCTTTGGCTGTAAACAGATCTAAATTCTTCAAGTCCACACCTGGTTCAAGAAGTCTCTTTAAAGCACCCAGATTGTGTGTATATATGCAGTACTTAAGGGGATGCTGCCATGCTCGTTCTGCCAGAATGTTGGCAAGATGGTAGATCGTGCTTCCTGCACCGAGGAACATCCTCACCGTACCGGCTTGCCTCAACTTTGCTTCATTTATGATCTTGTCAAAGACCCCATTGGCTACCTTGATCTTGTCACTCACGTATAGATGCTGCTTTTGGTAAAACTTCAGCATTTTATCGTTAATCGAAAGATAAAAACTTCCTTTTTTGCACCCCGCGCTGTCCTTTCGAAAAAGCTCCACCCCCAGGTCCTCCTCGTACCGGCGCAGTTGAGTATAGATCCACAGACTGCTGCGATAATGAACCGAGCATATTTCCTCCAACTCTGTTTTAATATCTTCAATGGGAAGTTTGATGTCCCAGATCGACTCCACATTACTGTGTTCGTACCTTTTCTCAAACAGGAAGAAAATATTCATGACCAGGTCTTTCTGTTTGAGCCTGTGCTTGGAGCCCTTAATTTCCATGCTTTGATTCTATAGTCGATTCTGGTTTAGGGAAAGTGAATGGGTCGACAAATAGGCTTAAAAACGAATTGCATGTCGGTAAGCATGATTCGCTTACTATGTGAAATCACTATAAAACTCGATTTTTGTAAATTTCCATGCATGTAAAAAGATTAGCAAACACCGGTGTTTTCCGTTTATAATGCAAAGAAGCGGCTGGTTTAACCGGCCGTAATATCCAACGATTCAAGGAGGTTGTCATGCAGAC
>JAGLQP010000402.1 GCA_023136785.1 Spirochaetales bacterium | reverse complement strand
TTCTTCGAGATGCTCGGCAACTGGTCCCTCGGGGACTACTTCAAGGAAGAGGCGATCCGGCTTAGCTACGAGTTCCTCACCTCTTCCGAGTGGCTGGGCTTCGACCCCGAAACCCTCTATGTCACCGTGTTTGCCGGGGACGAAGAGGTACCGGCCGATGAGGAGGCGGCAGGAATCTGGAGGAGCCTCGGAATCCCGGATGAACGGATATATTTCCTCGGACGGGAGGACAACTGGTGGGGCCCGGCCGGGCAGACCGGGCCCTGCGGACCGGACACGGAGATGTTCATCGATACGGGAATCGATCCCTGCGGCTTCGAGTGCAAACCGGGCTGCTCCTGCGGCAAGTACTTCGAAATCTGGAACGACGTATTCATGCAGTACAACAAGACCACCGAAGGCAGCTACCCGCCCCTGAAGCAGAAGACCGTGGACACGGGAATGGGGGTGGAGCGCACCTGCGCCATGCTTCAGGGCAAGAAGAACGTCTACGAGATCGAAACCTTCCTGCCGATCATTCGTGCCGTCGAACAGGTCAGCGGCGCCCATTACGGGGCGGACATCGAGTCGGATCGCTCGATTCGCATCATCACCGATCACATCCGAGCGGCCACCTTCATCTTGGGAGACGACAAGTCGGTGAAACCCTCGAACCTCGGTCAGGGCTATATCCTGCGCCGCCTGATCCGTCGGGCCATCCGCCACGCCCGCAAGCTGGGGATCGAACGGGACTTCCTGTCCGCTGCGGCCCGGGCCTGCATCGAAGCCCAGATGGAGGCCTACCCTGAGCTGGAGCGACACAGGGATACCGTGCTGGCTGAGCTCGAGCGGGAGGAGGCCAAGTTCCTCCAGACCCTTCAGAAGGGGGAGCATGAGTTCGAAAAGATGCTTCCCAATCTGCTGAAGAATCCCAAGCGCATCGTTCCGGGCCGGGTAGCCTTCCGGCTCTACGACACCTACGGTTTTCCCATCGAGCTGACCCAGGAGCTGGCCGCCGAACATGAGATGAGCGTGGATGTCGAGGGGTTCCACGAGGCTTTCAAGAAGCACCAGGAGCTGTCCAAGAGCGGGGCGGAGAAGGCTTTCAGGGGGGGTTTGGCCGACCACAGCGATCGGACCCGCAAGCTCCACACAGCCACCCACCTGATGCACCAGGCCCTGCGTCAGGTCTTGGGCGATCACGTACAGCAGAAAGGATCGAATATCACAGCCGAGCGGCTGCGCTTCGACTTCTCCCATCCCGAGCCGATGACTGATGAGCAGCTCCGCAAAGTCGAGGAGATCGTCAACCAGCAGATCAGGCGGGACCTGCCGGTGCACTTCGAAACCCTGACCCTGGAGGAGGCGAAGGCGCGGGGGGCTATCGCCCTGTTCGGCGAGCGCTACGAAGAGAAGATCAAGGTCTACTTCGTCGGGGACTTTTCCATGGAAGTCTGCGGCGGACCCCACGTGGAACACACCGGCGAGCTCGGGTCCTTCCGCATCCTCAAGGAGCAGAGCTCCTCGGCGGGGGTGCGTCGTATTCGGGCCGTGGTGGAGTAACGAGTCGTGAATTGCAGGGGGGACGCGGGCCGTGGGATCCACCCGCCGTCAACTCAAGGCCGCTCCCCCCAGTCAGCCGAGCTGACAGCTCCCCGTGCGGTCAACCCAGTTGGCCGCAGGCGCCGCAGACAGTACTGCCCCGGGACAGCCGGGTCGTGACGGGAATGCCGGTCTGTTTGATTCGGCGTTGAAACCATTCGATCCGTTTGGCTTCAGGCTTCCTGTAGGAAAAATCCGGAAGCGGATTCCAGGGAATCAGGTTGATCAGGACCCTCAGCGGAGGCTGGGAAGGCTCACCCCGAACGAAGCGCACCAGAGCCTCCACATCCTCGGGACGATCGTTGATCCCGTCCATCAGCACGATTTCCAGGGTAATCCGCTTGCCCAGGGCCGCTTGATATTCCAGCAGAGCCCGGCGAAGCTCCGGAAGGGGGTTCGATCGGGAGACCGGCATGAGCCCTGCACGAACTTCACTGTCGGCGCTGACCAACGAAACGGCCAACCGCACCGGCAGTTTCCTCTCCCGCAGCGAATGTATCCCTTCGACCAGTCCGCAGGTAGACACGGTCATCCGCCGAGTGCTGAATCCGCTTCCTTGAAGGCAGGACAGAACATCAACCGCCCTGTGCAAATTGTCCAAATTGGCGAGGGGCTCCCCCATTCCCATAAACACGACGTTGGAAAGTTCTCGGGATAGGCTGGAAAGACCCCCGCTTCGCAGAAACGACCGCAGCAGCAGGAACTGATCGACGATCTCGTCGGCTAGCAGGTCACGGGTATATCCCAGCGCACCGGTGCGGCAGAAGCGGCAACCCATGCCGCAGCCGACCTGAGTCGACAGGCAGGCCGTGCTTCGCCCACGCTCATCCGGAAGCATGACCGACTCAATGGTGTTGCCGTCAAGCATGCGAAATCGAAACTTGATCGCCCCGTCCGAATCCTGGAGCCTCTCTGCCAACCTTAGACCAACAGGAAGGGCGCGCTCCGCCAAATCTCGGCGCAACCTTTCGGGAAGGTCGCTCATGTCGAGGAAATCAAAAACGAGCCGGTTGTGAATCCAAGTAAAGATCTGTCGACCCCTGAATGCC
>JAGLQP010000401.1 GCA_023136785.1 Spirochaetales bacterium | reverse complement strand
GGTATACTCATCCGGCGGCTCCGGAGGGTGCTCAAAATCCATCACATTGGGAATCAGGGTGGCTCCGATCCCGGTTCGCAGGGCCAGCTGGTTCTGCCCGGAGGAGTTGATGACCACGTGCTGAATCGACGACAGATGGGGCGGGTAGCAGGAGTTCAGGTATTCCCAGACGCAGTTGTTTAAAAATCGCTTGCGCTCCCAGAAGAAGTCGTGGTGGTGGGCGATGGTCTTGATGCCGGTCTCGGCGATGAACTCGGTAATGGCCAGGCCAAGCGGGACGTTCAGGGGAATGGTAAGAGAGTTCTCGGGAACGAGAATGTCCACATCGAACATCCGGATGAACTCGTAGAGCTTCTGTTTGAGGAGATCCCGGTATTCATGAATTCGTTTGGTTACCTCCGGGGGGCGATTTGCCTGCCCGAAGCATTCGTCGTAGATCTCCCGGATCGCCGGATGCTTGAAGTGGGTCTCCTCGACCAGAAAGGAATCCTCCGGGGGTGTGTCCAGCTCCCCCCCCATGAACACGCAGCGGTAGCCCCACCGCCTGAGCACATCGGCCATCTTGTCGGTCTCGAGGCTGACCCCGTCGGTACCGGCGAACCGGAAAGAAACAAAGCCTACGGTGCGGTGGTTCTGGAAATTCTTATTCTTCATACGGCTCACTCCACTCTTCAGGTTTCTCTGCGTTGTTTATCGACCACTTCCCAGCGCTTCATCAACTGCTCGCGTCGGCCTGTTATCTTCTCGAGATCTTCCTTAGTCTTTTTCACCCGCTCTCCGTCCCGGTAGACCTCCTCCCGGGACAACAGCTGCTCCAGCCGGGAATGCTCGCCCTGAAGCGCATCCAATCTGGCAAGCAGCTCCTCCTCTTCCCGCTCCAGCCTTCGCAGGTCTCGTTTCTGGGCCTTGCTCTGTTGTCTCAACTGCCGGGAAACCAGGGTGGTCCGAGAGGCTTGGGAGGCTCCCGAGGAGGCTTTCTCGGCAAACTCGTCTAAGCCTGTACCCTGCTCTTCCTGGTCTTTTCGCCACAGGTAATAGGCATAATCCCCGGGAAAGAGGCGAAGCTGCCCGCCACCGATTTCAGCGACCCGGTCGGCCAGGGAATCGATGAAGTTGCGGTCGTGGGAGACGAACACCACGGTCCCCGGATAGCGCTTCAAGGCATCCAGGAGGATATCTTTGGACTGGAGATCGAGGTGGTTGGTCGGTTCGTCGAGGAACAGAAGGTTGGCCGGCTGGAGAAACAGGCGCAGCAGGGCCAGTCGGCTCTTCTCCCCGCCGCTCAAGACCGCCACCGGCTTGTACACATCATCCCCGTGAAACAGAAACGCTCCCAGCAGGGAACGCAGATGGGGAACCATCTCCGTCGGCGCCCAGTCCGTTACCAGCTCTTCGACGGTCTTTGCCTCTTCGAGACTCTCCACCTCTTCCGGGCAGTAATATCCCACCTTTACACCACTGCCGTAGCGAACCGTGCCTGATCCTGCTTTCTCCTGCCCGGCCATTATGCGAATCAGGGTGGATTTTCCCGCCCCGTTCGGTCCGACCAGAGCCCACTTTTCTCCACGGGAGAGTTTTAAGTTCACCTCCGTAAACACCGTCTTCCTGCCATACGCCTTGGCCAGCCCGTCGACCTGCAGACTGAGCCTGCCGCTTCCAGGCGGATCGGGAAAGGAGAAATGCATCGCCTTGTGCACGGGAGGCGGTTCAATGCGCTGCAATCGTTCCAGGGTATTGATGCGGCTCTGGACCTGGCGAGCCTTGGTTGCTTTGTAGCGGAAACGCCGGATAAAAAGCTCCATCCGGGCGATCTCTTCCTGCTGCCGTTCGTGGGCTTCGGCAATCTGCGCCAGCTCCTGAATTCGGCGTCGCTCGTAGTTGCTGAAGCTGCCCGGATAGATGTTCAGGCTGCCCCGATACAGCTCGGCGACCCCTTGTACCGTGGTATCGAGAAAATAGCGGTCGTGGGAGACAACCAAAACTCCCGCGCTTGTTTCCTGGAGGAATCCTTCAAGCCAGGTTCGGGCCTCCAGATCGAGGAAATTCGTCGGTTCGTCCAAGAGGAGGAGGTCCGCCCCCTCGCAGAGCACCCGGGCCAGGGCGATTCGCATCTGCCACCCCTGAGAAAAGCTGCTGACCGGCTGGCCGAACTCACCGCGGTTGAAGCCCAGACCCTGAAGGATCCGCTCGATCACCTCGGCCCGGCCGTAGTAACCCGAAGCTTCCAACCGCTCCTGGAGATCGTGATTCCTGTCGAGGAGTCGCCTGAGCTCCGGTGAGTCCTCCTTGTGTTCCCCAAGCTGTTCTTCGATACTGCGCAGATCCGCCTGAAGCTCTGCCCCCGCGGCGAAGGCCTTTTCCACCTCCTCGTACACGGCGGCCCGGGGATCGAGATTCAGCGGGGAGCTCTGAGAACCCGATTGGGGCATGTAGGAGATGCGGAGGTTCTTCTCTCGAGCCACATTCCCCAGATCGAGCTTCAGTTCGCCGATCAGGATCCGCATCAGAGTCGATTTGCCGCTGCCGTTGGCCCCGGCCAGGGCCAGCTTCCGGCTTTTCGAAAGATTGAGTTTCACCGACTTGAGAATGCTGCGATCGCCGAAGGACAGGCTCGCCTCTGACAGGATAACC
>JAGLQP010000400.1 GCA_023136785.1 Spirochaetales bacterium | reverse complement strand
CCGAAGATGTCTCTGATCTCCCTGGCAAAAAACTTGCCTTTGATGAGATATTTATGAGAAGCATCGATATCCGCTTCATCCACAAGAGCAAATACATTTCCGAAATGCTCCCAGCTATGATGAACCCGTTTGACCAGCTCTTCGGTGTCATGATTGGAGTTCGGCTCGACCAGAGTCAGGATCCGCGGTTTGAGTGACGCGAGACTTCTCAGCAGATCGGTCCTCGTCTCTTGGTCGTTCAACGGATGGCCGGTGTGGTGAAAGGAGAATGCCGAGTTGACTACTAGATTTCCTTTAGACCTCTCCCGGATCGATTCGAAATCATCATCGGTGAGCTTTTCCACCAGGCTGCACAAGGGCTGGAACTCCACCTTGAAGGGGTAACCCTTCTTCGCCTTTTCGAGCCTGCTGCGGGCTTCTGCGAGGTTCTTCTCAACCGGATCCAGACCGATGATCCGAACCGCCTCCAGTTTACCTTGATTGCCGGCCAGGGCGTCGAGCAATCTCTTCACCTGGCCGCCATTGCCGATTCCGATATCCAGAATGGTGAACGAACGGAGGTCGCTTACCGCCAGTTCAAGATACTGATTGGCCAGGAGGTGACCGACATACACGAAAGGCACCGCTTCGGCCATACTGTAGAACAGCTCAGTTTGAGGGACGTCGAATTCCTGTACAAAGATGTTTTTGCTCTCCACGAGCTGTCTGTCGATCCGCCTCATCAGCGATTCAGCAATCAGATGAGAGAGCAGCTGAGGGTTGGCAACCTGTTCGTCAACGTGTTCTAAGATCAGCTGCTCGATTCTGGGTTTCGCCAACATTTGCCTGTGGGTAGTGATCTGCCTGCAGATGTCGAGCAACTGTGCGTATTCGTTCTGATAGATCACCGCTTAAATCTCTTTTCCTTTAGTTTCGGCACGCGAAACCCCACATTCCAGCTAGAAAACCTATTTGTCGGGTATATCACTGTAAGTGTATCACGACTCAAAAATAAATGCAGGCATATTTTTTGTGCGCCGTCAACCAGGCACCGTATAATATTTCATACACATTGGAAATCCCGGACATGCTCAAGGAAAACATCCGGTTCTACGAGAGTTTCTCGGCTCATTAGCTCTCGCCTGCCGCGTGTCCTTTGGCTGATCAGCTGACCAGGATGAGCAAAGCCGTACTGTGGAATCGAATCGTGTTTAAAACTCAGAAATGACTGGGCCATAGCGGGCAATCCGGATCCATCTCAGTTCGTCTTAGTCGATCAGTCCCCTTGGTCTCTCGGTAATTCAGATTTTCTCCACCTGAACTTCCTCCGCCACGGATCGTCAAGCTCATACGCCGGCGCGCTCAGTTTCTCTGGCAGACGGCCTGTGGAAAGTCTATACCACGTCGCTCAATGAATCCAAGTAGTCCGCAAAAGCCACAAACTCCGCTTTCAGGATCTCCCACGTGGACATGAGCTGCGATACAAGCCCTTCGAGTTGGGATGCGTTCAGATTCGCGGCATATATATTCCGTAGCCGGTGACGGAATCTGCGGCACTCGTCGAGACGGCGGCGAGTCTCGGATGATATGACGGCCGGACGGAGCGACGGAACCTCCAACTCCACCTGTCTGAGCAGCTCAGTGTGCCAGACGTCTCCTCCGAGGGTTGCACCGTCAAGATCCACAGCGATCAACTCTAAAACGCGCTCGATTCCGTTGTAGAATCCATGGAGATTGAGAGCCACCGAGTTCAGGAAAGCGTCCTGATCCTATGGTGCGGCTTTCCAAGCGACCGTCAATGCTCGTTTCCGCCCTACCGGCATCTCCGTCTCGTCCGGCAGACGAGCGAATTTTCGGTAGCTGCTATGTTCCTGGGTCGTGATTTGAGCCGCCGTCTTGCCCATTCGATCGGTCCTCTATCGAAGTATAGGAAAAAGGATTAAACCCCGCGACGGAGCAAGAGAGGCCAGATTAATATAGACCGGTTATCTGCTACTTCTTCTCTGCCGGGGACTCTGTCTCGGTGTTTTCTATTGTAGGTATTCTCTGCCAGGCAGCCGGCTCCCTGGGCTTGGGCTTTTTCCCGTACAGGAGATCATCCAACAACGGAGCGATCCTCCTGAATACGCCGAAGTGTTTAACCAGAAAGCGAACCAGGTTATGCATGAAAGTACCCGGATGGGAGTACGGGCACACAGCCATGCAGCGACCGCAATCCGTGCCCACCTTGCACCAGTAGGTGAAACAGGTCTCGGGGTTGATCTTCCAGCGCAGCACGCCGTTTTCCTCGGTTCTATCACCCGGGGGGATGGACCGGCTGGGACACACGGCGGCGCACTTCTCGCAGGCCTCGCAGAATGCGATCATGGTGCCGTCGAACGTTCGGGTGTCCGCTACCAGGGGCAGCTCCGTGGTTACCACTGAGAGCCTGACCCGAGGACCTAATCGGGGAGTCATGAGCAGTCCCATCCTGCCGATCTCTCCCAACCCCGCATCCCGAGCCACGAGGGGACAGATCACCTCGTAGTGACTGCTGATATGGGCCCGGGCGGAATAACCCAACCGGCGGATAAACCCCGCGATCTGAACGGCAATTTCCGCCGCCCGCAGGTACTGCTTGGCGGTTTCCATCACCGTGCCCGGCTTTGGTCCCTGGC
>JAGLQP010000040.1 GCA_023136785.1 Spirochaetales bacterium | reverse complement strand
CGCAGACATTTGACAGCGGATCACGATTTGGATATTTTACAGCTAAGGAGGAAATGACCATGCTGCAATTCTACTTTCTCTCTATTTTCGCCAATATCCTGGCCGGTTTGACGCTGACATCGGATTATCTGGCTGACAAGTTCAAGGCTTTTCTTCCTTTCAAAGAGCTGTTTTCCAAAAGCAACGTGAAAACCACGATCGGCATATTCGCCTTTGTCGTAGGTTTCCTTAAGCTTTTGATCCGCTCCACCCCGTCTGACGTACCCGTGGTCGGAGATTTCCTTCCCGCCGTAGCGGGATTGGCCATGGGTGCGGGACTCGTTCTGGGGATGCTCAAGGAGCGGGGAACCGTGTCGGCGGAGAAAGTGGATAACCTGGAAAAGGCGGTAACGAACTACCGGCTTCCCTTGGGAATCGCCGGATTGGCCATCAGTGCCTTACACTTCCTCGTGCCGGGGGCTCTCTTTCTGTAGAGTGCGGATCCTGTCTATCCGTCGGATTGTTCCGCTTTAGCCGCAGTCATGACCTGCTCGGCCACCTTTCCGGTGATTGGACTGTAGTGGCTGAACTCGATTTCAAAGCTCGCGGTGCCCGAGGTAATCGAACGCAGGTCTATGGAATAGCGTAGGAGTTCCGCCTGCGGTACCTGGGCCTTCACTTCCTGAATACCTCCACCCACAGGTTCCTGTCCAAGCACTTTCCCGCGTCTGGAGCTCAAGTCGGAAAGTACGTCCCCGAGATATTGGTCGTCTACAAAAACCGTGAGGTTCATGACCGGTTCGACAAGAACCGGATCCGCTTTCTCGAGGGATGCTCTCAGAGCACCTCTGGCGGCCAGTTTGAAGGCCAACTCGGATGAGTCGACGGGGTGCTGCTTGCCGTCCACGACCTTGGCCTCCAGGTCGACGACCGGATATCCGGCAAGAATCCCCGATTCCATGCCCTCCAAGACTCCCTTTTCCACACCGGGAATGTATCCCTTGGAGATACGGCCGCCCACGATGCCATTCACAAACTTGAAGTTTTCCCCTCGCGCTAGAGGCTGAATCTCCAGCACTACCTTGGCGTACTGCCCGTGTCCTCCGGTCTGCTTCTTGTGTTGATACTCCGAACCTGAAGCCGTCCGGATCGTTTCTCGATAGGCAACCTTGGGAACCCGAGTCTGCATGTCGATTTTCGCCTGGCTCTTGATCTTCTCCATAATGATGTACAGGTGCAGCTCGCCCATTCCGGATATCACGGTTTCCTTGGTCTCGGTGTCGTAGTTCAGCTGGAAAGTCATGTCTTCCTCGGCGGCCCGCTGCAATAACTGGTTGAGTTTATCCTCGTCCTTCTTTGCCGTTGCGTTGATGGCCACGGCGTGCACGGGTTGGGGTAGCTGAAGGGGAAGATAGGAGATGTCCAGGTCCGAGCTGCAGAGGGTGTCATTGGTGGCGGAACTGGCGATCTTGGTTAATACGCCGATATCCCCGGCGGGGAGCTTTTCCACCTCCTCCAGCTTTTTGCCGATACAGGTGTAGACCTTGGAGATCTTCTCCTTTTTCTTTTCCCGGAAATTCACCAGCTCCGCGTCCCCCGTGACCGTTCCGGTCACCACCTTTATATAGGAGAGTTTCCCGGAGAACTGGTCGACGCTGGTCTTGAATACGAAACAGGAAGGAGAGCCATCGCTGCTGATGTCCTGGAAGGCCTGTTCGTCGCCCGTCGGCTGAAGAGGTTCTTTCCTTCCAACCGGGGAGGGGCAGAGGTGAGCGATGGCATCGAGGCAGGTGTAGATTCCGCCGTTCAGCAGTGCGGCACCGCAGAACACGGGGATGATTTTACCGGCGGCCAGTGCTTTTGTCAGGCCCTCTTGGATCTCTTCTTGTTTGAGGGTTTCGGTTTCAAAGTATTTCTCCATCAGGGCATCATCACCCTCGGCGGCGGTTTCGATCAAACCCTGTCGATACTCCTCCACCTCAAGCGTCATCTCTTGAGGAATGTCCGAGGCAGCCGGTTTCTTCCCCCCTTCCTGGGTCATATAGGCCTTCTGCTCGATCAGATTCACGACTCCCCGAAAACCGGCACCCGCGCCGATGGGAATGCTGACAGGAATGAAATTTGCCTGAAAGTTCTCTTTCAGGGCGTTCACGGTTTTCGTAAAGTCGGCGTGTTCTTTATCCATCTTGTTGACGAATACAAGGGTCGGGGTATTTCTTTCCTTCAGCCGTCGCCAGGTTTGAACCGTCCCGATCTGCACGCCCGCATCTGCGGCTACCAGGACCACGGCGGATTCGGTAACTCGAAGTGCGGAAATCACCTCGCCGACAAAATCACCCGCTCCGGGTGTGTCGAGGAGATTGATCTTCTTGCCCTGCCACTGGACGTGGGCCATGGCGGTGTGTATGGAGATCTTCCTGTTGATCTCTTCCTCTGCGAAATCACCGACGGTTTTTCCGCTCTCCACAGTTTCCGGTTTGGGGATCTGGCCGCCCAGGAACAGGATCTGCTCTACGAAGGTGGTCTTTCCAGTGCTTCCGTGTCCAGTGATAGAAATATTTCGAATTTCGTCGCTACTAATGCTCATTTCTCGCGCTCCTTATACGATATTGTGCGGGAATGCCCCATGATACTGAAGAGGGGTGGGATTTGTCAACGCTCGCTCATTTGACTCACACGGAACTCTCCGGCCGAGGAGCAAAATGACTGAACTCCATGGTAAAGGTGGCCCGGCCTTGGGTTGCACTGCGCAAGGAGGTGGAGTATCCGAACATCGCAGCCAGGGGAACGTGGGCATGCACGCTTTCCACTTTGGTTCTGCTGTCGATGCGTATGATGTCGGCTTTGCGGGCCATTAGATTTCCCAGCACTTCGCCGAGAAATTCTTTGGGTACCAAAATATCCACCTTCATAATCGGCTCCAGGAGCACGGGCTGGGCCTTGCGGCAGGCTTCATCGAAGCCCAGGGCGGCGGCCGCCTCGAAGGCCAAAGCGGTCGAGGTGTTTTGATTGTATTCCCCCTTCACCAGAGCAGCCCCGATATCGATGACCGGATATCCGTAGACGAGCCCTGAGGAGAATGCAAGCCTCACTCCCCGCTGCACAGCATCGACCAGCTCCTGGGGTAGTGAGCCCGACGGGATTTCGCTTTCAAATTGGTTTCCCGCACCCCTCTGCAGGCGCCTGACTTTCAGGGTAATATCGGCGCTGTTTTCCTTGCCCGCAATGAGCTTGTGATACTTTTCCCGGTGCACTGCTTCCTTTTTTATGGATTCACGATACGACACTTGAGGATTGCCCACATTGGCCTGCACCTTGAAGTCCTTGATCACCCGGGTCACCAGAACGTCGAGATGTAGCTCTCCCATCCCGGAGATGATCAGCTGTCCGGTTTCCTCGTCATCCTTTACGGTGAAGGTCGGATCCTCCTTCTCGAGCTGGCGTAGAGCCGCTTCGAGTCTGCTCCGCTCAGAGAGGGTTTTCGGTTCCACGGCCACGGATATGACCGGAATTGGAAAATCCATGGGCTCGAGAATGATCGGGAACTGCTCATTGCCGATGGTATCACCGGTCTGGGCGAGCTTCAGGCCGACCACCACAGCCACATCTCCGGCATAAATCTCCTTCAGCTGCTCGGAGTGGTTGGCGTGCATGCGCATGAGGCGGTTGATCCGTTCTCTCTTCCTCTTGTCGATGTTGTAGACGGCCGTGCCGGTGCGCAGATGCCCGGAGTACATCCGGATGTAGCTCAAGAATCCCGCCTCCCTGTTCGTCTGGATCTTATACACCAGAGCCAGGGGGGGTGCATCCCGACGGAGGGGAACCTCGACTTTGCTCTTGTTCTTGGCGTGGATCCCCGTCGGTGGAGCTACTTCGTCGGGTGCGGGCAGGAAATCCACGATCCCATCGAGAAGGGGCTGTACACCTACGTTTCTCAAGGAAGCTCCGCAGAACACGGGCATGAAGGTCCGGTCCAGGGTTCCCTTGCGAATGGCTTTGCGGATCAAAGATTCGGGGATTTCTTTTTCCTCGAGAAACATCTCAGTCAGAGTGGTGGAAAGCTCTTCGTCGGTGATCGAGGACAGCTGGTCCAGCATCTTTTGCCGGTGCTCCCTGGCCTCGGCAAGCCGGGAAGCATCAATGTCATCTTTCAAGAGGGTCGTGCCGAAATCGTTCTGATCCCAGCGCAGCTCTTTCATGGCGATCAGATCGATCACCCCCTCCAGTTCGGATTCTTTGCCGATGGGCAGTTCGAGCACCAGAGGTTTGGCCCCGAGCTTCTCCTCCATCTCCTTCACAACCCCATAGAAATCAGCGCCGATGCGATCGAGCTTGTTTATGTAGGCAATACGGGGAACCCGGTAGTGGTCGGCCTGATGCCAGACCGTTTCGGATTGGGGTTCCACCCCGCCCACGGCACAGAATATCACCACGGCCCCGTCGAGAACACGAATCGAGCGCTCCACCTCGGCTGTAAAATCCACGTGTCCCGGAGTGTCGATGATGTTGATCTGTTTGTCCCGCCAGAAACAGGTGGTAACGGCAGCGGTGATCGTGATGCCCCGCTCCTGTTCCTGAACCATCCAGTCCATGGTAGCCTCCCCGTCGTCGACCTCGCCGATCCGATGGCTCTTACCGGTGTAGAAAATGATCCGTTCCGTGGTAGTGGTTTTCCCCGCATCGATATGAGCAATGATTCCTATGTTGCGTATCTCCTGTATCTCTGACATGATGCTCCTTAAGCAGGTCTTGGAAGACCTATAGATTAAAATTTATAATCAATTCAGAGACTTATGAAAAGGGCAGCCTGGATAATCGTTGCGCTGCTGGTCCCTCTGTATGCAGGGACCGAAACCGATCCCTCTGTGCCCACCTGGCTCAACCGGATGCGGGCCGGGCAAGGATTGTCGGCCCTGCGGGTCGATCCTGTCCTGGAAGGGGCGGCGGCGGAGTACGCCGCCGATCTAGCCGAAAGGGGCGTTCTCTCCCACGTAGATGCGCTTGGCCGCAGAGCTCTGCAGCGCGTTCGTGATCACGGCGGCACCGCTGTGCTGATCGGAGAGATCCTGGGCAGCGGCCCGGATGTTCAGTCAGTCACCTCAGCCTGGCAGCAGAGCATCTCTCACAGCGAGGTAGCTGCCAACCCTCTCTGGACCCACTACGGCGCCGCCTCCGTCCCCCATGGTCAGAACAGGGTGTGGGTGGTTCTGTTTGCCGGCCATCGTATCTATCCTCTGGAGATCCGCGGCACTGCCGATGGATACCTGGTTCGGGGTGTTCTGACCGCGGGAGATGCCGAAGAGCCCCTTCTCTTCTCAGGTTTAGAATTGTTGCCTCTAACCAACTGGGATCCCTCCGGCCGGGAGTTTTCCTTCCTGATTCCCACAGACCGGCAGAGCACCTACCACCGTCTGGGCTATCGATCGCAGGCCGGAGTTTTGGTCATAACCAACACCTTCTACCCGCAAGGGATCGCTACATCCGATCGAGGAAGGGAACCCCGATAAGATCCATGCCGTTGGCCAGCACCTGGCGAAGCGCTTGAGTCAAGGTGATCCGGCTGACCACAAGATCGGGATCCTCGTTGTGGAGCACCGGATTGTCGTGATAGTAGTGACTGAAGGTTTGGGCCAGTTCGAAGAGAGCCGCCGTTACAATCGATGGGTTGAGCTCCCTCGCCGCCTGGAATACGCTCTCAGGATAGGAAGCCATCTGCTTGACGATCAGCCACTCATCAGGCAGGGTGAGCAGCTCCGGCTTGAATACTCCGCCCTGGAACTCTAATTTTCGCTCGTTGAACTTGCGAAGCATGCTCGATATGCGGGCTCCGGTATATTGAAGATACGGACCCGTGCTGCCTGAAAAGGACAGCGACTCCTTGGGATCGAAGATCATGTCCTTCAGTGGTGAAGGCTGGAGGAGGTAGTAGTTCAGAGCCCCCAGGGCGATCTTCTCGGCTGTCAGTCTCAAATCGCCTGCTTCGGCTTGTCGATCTTTCTCAAACGTTTCCTTGGCTGCCAGTCGTTCCAGATCCTCGATCAGCTCATCCGCGTCCACCACCGTACCCTCGCGGGACTTCATCTTGCCTTCAGGAAGGTTCACCATCCCGTAGGCCAGGTGGTAGAGGTTCTCTGCCCAGTGGAAGCCGAGCAGCTCAAGAACCTTAAACAGGACCTGAAAGTGGTAGCGTTGTTCGTTTCCCACGATGTAGATCATTCGTTCAAACGGCCAATCCTGGTACCTCTGCACCGCCGTGCCCAAATCCTGGGTTAAGTACAGGGAAGTTCCATCGCTGCGCAGCAGTACTTTTTTATCGAGTTTTTCTGCGCTGAGATCGATCCATACCGATGCGTCCGACTCCTTGTAGAACACCCCCTTCTCGAGACCAGCCTCCACGATCTTGCGGCCGAGCAGATAGGTCTGGCTCTCGAGATAGATCTTGTCGAAGCGGACGCCGGTTTTCTTATAGGTTTCCTCGATCCCCTCGATCGCCCATCGATTCATCCTTTCCCAGAGTTCGCGGACCTTTGGATCCTCCTGCTCCCAGGATTTGAGCATCTGCCGGGCCAGCTCTTCGGCGTTTGGATTTTCCTTGGCCCACTCGGCGAAACGAACGTAGAAATCCCCGACCAGGTGGTCCCCCTTCTGCTTGAGCTCCTCGGGAGTGATCCCGTCTCCGAAGTGTTGATAGGCCACCATGGATTTGCAGATATGTACGCCTCTATCGTTGATCAGGTTA
The DNA here is from genome assembly GCA_023136785.1 of Spirochaetales bacterium. Classification (GTDB taxonomy): domain Bacteria; phylum Spirochaetota; class Spirochaetia; order SZUA-6; family DRHE01; genus JAFGQJ01. The sequence continues at coordinate 2,906 of JAGLQP010000040.1, read as the reverse complement.
ACCTTGAGTACCTGCGCGCCCAGCGAACTGAGTATTCTCTCGATGCTCATCCCCAGGGCATCGTTTCGCAGATGACCGAGGTGCAGCGGTTTATTGGTATTGGGGCAGGAAAACTCCAGAACGATCCGTTGTCCTTTGAGACTCTCGCCGCGGCCGTACAGTTCAACGGACTTCAGGATCTCGGCGATTACATCAGAGGTAACGGACAGTCGATCGAGATGGATGTTGAGATACGGCCCCCGGGTTTCGATACCCGCCGAAGCGGCGGAATCGTTTCGACGAAGCCGTTCGGCGACCCGCCGAGCTATGTCTTTCGGAGAGGTCTTGAGATGGGGGGCGTAGGGAAACATGGGAAAAGCCAGGTCCCCCAGCTCGGCTCGGGGTGGGATCTCGATGATCACGTCGGCGGGATCGAGTTTTTTCCCCGACTCCTCCTCCACGGCCCCGCGGATGAGTTCCCGCCAGATCTGTTTGTACCTGTTCATCCTCGACGACTCCAACGCAGGCCCGTCTCTTCTATACTGTTACTCCTCTTTAGTCAGTCCGAGCCTCAGCATGGTCCTGTATTGAATCAGAGCCTTCCGACATAGTCAATCGGGCCAGCCGACTCGCGGTAAAACTGATCCATCAGGTACACGCGCCCTTGACAAATGAAAACAACGATTCATCATGGTACAAGAATATGAAAACCGTTGAAATCATGGTCCTGGTAGAAGATACGGTTCATGTACCCAAGATGCGAGCCGAGCACGGTTTGTCTCTGTTTATCAACGCCGGGGGTTTTCGTATCCTCTTCGATACGGGGGCTTCAGCCCTGTTCCTGGGCAACGCAAAGCAACTCGGTCTGCGTCTGAACAATCTGGATGCACTGATATTGAGCCACAATCACTACGATCACACAGGGGGTGTGGAGTTTCTCATCGATCTGTACGCCGGCCTACCGCCGGTCTTCGGACATCCCAAGGCTTTCTGCCAGTCATATCGAAAGCTCAAAACGGGGGAAGTGCAGCAAAACGATCAACAGCCCGGTCGTGCTATCGGCTTTCCCTATCCCCCAGGCTTGGGGGAGCTGCAGAAGAGGGGCGTGCGCCTTGCCACGAACCGGGAACCTTTAAAAATTCACGAGGACACCTGGCTCAGCGGCGAGGTGGCAAGAAACTGCTCCTTCGAGGGGGTAGGGGAGAGTTTCTTCGTCGATCCTCAGCTGACCCAAAAGGACGATCTCCCCGATGACCAGGCACTGGTCCTCAATACCCATAAAGGTCTGATCGTAATCGTGGGCTGCTGCCACAGCGGAATCGTGAACACCCTGGAAGCTGCACGTTCCCTTTTTCCCGGTGTTCCCCTCTGGGCGATCGTGGGCGGATTCCACCTGCTTCATGCCAACGACCAGCGTATAAAGAAAACTGTTGCCTACTTGAGAACCTGGGATCCCCAGGTAGTGGTAGCGGGGCACTGTACGGGCTTCGATGCACTCTGCAGCCTGAGAAGAGCCTTCGGCATACGCTTCCGTGCTCTGTCGGTCGGAAGCCGCTTCTCCTTGCTGGACTCGGTGGAGTAGCTGAGGGGCGGACTGCCCGGCTCGATGAGACTGAGTTTTTGGAAACCGTTACCCCTTCAACCCCAAAGCAGCCTTGTTCCTGGTGTCCTCCATGATGTCCTTCAGGCTGATATTGTCGAGGTGTTTTTCGATGACCTCGTGGAACTCGTTCCATACGGGCGCGAGAGCACAGTCCTCTTCTCGCGGACAGGGCTCTGTCCCCGTATCGGTGCAAGGAGTGGGGTTAACGGATTCACCAACCGCATCGAGAATCGTCTTGATCGTTATGTCCGAGGGTTTCAGCCTGAGTAGAAATCCCCCCTTGGGGCCCCGAACCGACCGAATGACTCCCGCCTTTTTCAGTTTGAAGAAAATCTGTTCGAGGAACTCCGGGGATAGATCTTCTTCGCGGGAAATCTGACGGATCGAGACCGGTTTGCTCTGATTCTTCGCTGCCAGGTTCAATACGGCTCGCACTCCGTATCTTCCTTTTGTTGTCAACCTCATGTCTGTATCCTCATGGGAAAATGAAATTCCTTGATCTGCCGTTGCTCCCCGATTTGATCGCAGTCGTAGCCAAGCTACCAACCGTCAAAACCGACTTATTCTGTAATGTATCATATCATTTATGGACCAAGATTGCAAATATATTTTTAGAGCTAATGCTCAGAAGCTGATTTCGCCCATGTCAATTGTGCCGTTCTTCCCGTGGTTTTCCCTCCGAGGGGACGGATCGGGTAACGATCAGAAGGCGGTCCACGGCCAGAACAGCCAAGCCGATGCCAAAACCGGAAGCAACCAGAATATCACTGCCTAGCAGTTTACCGGCCAAAGCGCAGCCTCCGCCCAGAAAGGCGGCGGAGAAGGCCGCTGTCCTTCGCAGCGGCTTCCCGATCAGCCCGGCCAGGATCGGGAAAAACAATCCTCCGGCGAATATAGTATATCCGAGGAGCAGGGAGGGGATGATCCCTCCCGAAAAAATACCTACCAGCAGCGCCGCCGCCCCACAGAAAAGCACGGAAAGACGGGGACCCAAGAGACGATTGGAGTCCTTTTGCCCGAGGATGTCCACGGTGATGATTGCCGACATGGTCAGAAGGGTGGTATCCGCCGAGGAGAGGAAGGCCGACAGCAGGGCTACCATCATGACCGCACTCAGCCACGGCGGTAGTGCCTGTTTTGCCAGCATGGGCAGGGCCATCTCCGGTGCAATGTCCGGAAAAAGCACGCGGGCGACCATGCCGGAGAACGTTATCAGAAAAGCGATGGGAATGATGACGGCTATTGAGATTAGAATTCCGCTGCGGGCGGAGCGCTTGTTTCGCGAGCTGAAGATGCGGGAAAGCATATCCGGTCCCACCAGGTA
>JAGLQP010000004.1 GCA_023136785.1 Spirochaetales bacterium | reverse complement strand
CAACCTCCACCAGTACCGAATGGGTCCGGGATCCCATACAAGGTTCTGTCGGCACGGTTGACGTAAGTATGTTTGCTGCGCCCGCTTGATCCATGCCGTTCGCATCGAGATTCGGCCATATCCCTTGCAGCAGGCAGACCACACCCGGCATGATGTCCTCCGTTATCAGGACGGAAACCCGCACCCTTCCCTGAGGACTCTCAACCACTACCTCCCGGTCGTCATCGATTCCCCGCTCCGCGGCATCTTTCGGATTCATCCACAGCTGCTGTTGCTCCCTTCGCAAAAACCACGGGTCGTTGGCGTATTGGGAGTTGATCCGATAGCGGGCATGAGGGGTAATCAGATACAGAGGATACTCGGAGGTAGATTGGAAGCCCCGCCAGGCGGGAAAGGCTGAAAAACCGAGACGGGCGTAGATTTCCGAGGCGATCTCGATTTTTCCCGATGGTGTATCCAGGGGATGAGCCTCCGGATCGGAGACAAACTCGGATAAACCGCAGCGCTCCTGTTCGGCACCGATATAGATCCCGGTACGGCGGAACTCTTTCACATCCGGAACCTCAGACTGGACAAGGAAGTGATCGATCCACTCGGCGGCGTTCCGCCTTTCAGAAAATTCGTTCCCAAAACCCAGTCGGTCGGCAAGATCACAGAAGATATCGTAGTCGTTTCTTGCCATCCCCACCGGCTCGATCACCTTGTGGGAATAGAGCAGATGATTGGTTTCCGGAAAAATGATGTCCTCCCGTTCCAGGAAGGTGGTTACCGGCAATACCACATCGCAGTAACGGGCTGTCGGGGTCAGGAAGTGCTCGTGGCATAGGGACAGCTCCACGCCTTCAAACGCCCGTATGTTTTTATGCACGTCGCTTCCCGTGCTGAGATAATTCCCTCCCACGTTGTAAATGGCTTTTATATCCGTCGGGTACCCTCCCGTTCTTCCCTCCAGGACTGCGTCGGGCCAGAGGTACTCGGGAATCCCCGGTGGAGTCGGGTGTGGTGGTACGGGAAGGCGCCCGCATCGGGGCTCGGGAAGTCGATTCCATATATTTCCCCCCGAGGATCCGCCGAGAGCGCCGACATTGCCTGTTGCCGTCTGCAGTGCTACAGACATCCGGATCGCTTCCTCCCCGCCGATCGTTCTCTGAATCGAAAGCCCCGGAATCAGTGCGGCGGGCTTGCTCCTCCCATACTGACGTGCCAATTGCACAATGGTCTTCTGCGGAACACCGCAAATCTTCTCTGCCCAGGACGGCGTCTTGGCTTGTCCGTCCGTCTCACCGCGTATGTACCGTTCCAGGAAATCGAAGCCCACGCTGGTGCGCCGAACAAAATCCCGATCCACCAGGGCTTCGGAGAGCAGCACATGCAGAACCGCTGCCATGAGCGCGGTGTCAGTCCCTGGACGCACGGGGATCCACTGGTCGGAGAGACGCTGTACCGTGCGGGAACGCCGGGGATCTATGGCGATCACGGGAACGCCTCTATGTCTCTGTTCGCGGATACGACTGGTCAGCTCGCAACCAAAACGGGTGTCCAGGATGTTGGCACCCCAGAGTAGAATCAACCGGGAGTGCTTGAGGGTAGCCGCATCGATTCCCGTTCGACGGCTGTATCCGGGACCGAACAGATAGGGAACGACAAAACTCTCGGCGCCGGAGCTGTAGTTACCCGTGATTTCTGTATAACCTCCGAACTGGGAGAGGAATCGCCGCGCCAGGAGCGCCGTGTTGTGCAGAGCACCCCGGCAAGAGCCGGACCCTCCCAGACGCAAGACCGCTTCCGGCCCCCATGTATCGCGGATCTGTTCAAGCCGGTCGCTTACGCTCTGCAGGGCCTCATCCCAGCCGACTTCACGAAACTGCCCCGAACCGCGGGGACCGCTTCGAACCAGGGGGGAGCTCAACCGCTCCGGGTTATAAACCATTCGGGTCATCTGATATCCCCGGACACAGCCCCTCATGTGGGGCGGACGCAGGGGATTGTCCCGGATTCGAAGCAGGCGGCCGTTTTCGACTTCAGCGAGCAGGGGGCAGCCCGCACCGCAGTCCTTGTTGCAGGAAACCGGCAGGTGGAGAGGATCTCTCACGATGCAACTGGTTAGAAAATGATATCGAAGGTCATGAGCAGCCACATGCCTACTCCAATCCCCAGACCGAGCAGATAACCGGCAAGCACATCGTAGATATAGTGCACACCAAGAATAATGCGGGATAGTCCGACCAAGAGGGTCCAGAGAAGCAAGGCAACACCGATCAGCATCCATCCCCCTGCCATAACGATCATCGTCATGGTAATGGTTCGGGAAGCGTGGCCCGAAGGAAAGGAGTGAGGATCCGTTTTTCTATAGAACGCACCCCACTCCCCGGCCGGTCTGCTCCTGCGAAAGGCATACTTGAGAACCGAGGTGACCAGAACGGAAAGAACAAAGCCTACGACGATGGGGATGACGATACTCTGCCAGGAAAAACCGTGCCACCACCACAGGACAAACAGACAGGGAATGACCACAACGGAATCGGCAGAATGGGCAATCACGGACAAGCTGGTCCGACTGATGGAGCCCAGAAGAAGGTCTTGAAGTCGATGGCTGGCTTTATTATCGAAACGTTTGAAGGATCGAAGCTTCACGCCAGCCGGCTAATCCTTGAGGGACATGGGGTTGCAGAGGTTGTCGTCGCACTCGGCAACCCGGCCGCAGTTGAAGCAGATGTACTGCGGGTTTTGTGTCAGCTCTTTTATTTTGTCAAACTGGTCATTGCTTGCCAGGACACACAGATGACCCTGATGATCACCCTTGCACTCTGCCTTTTTCATAGTGGATCTACTATCTCCGTTTCGTCCAAGAATTTCAACCCCTTCGGGATTATCGATACCCGGCCCGTAGTACCAGCCCCTTGTACTCCTCGACAAAACCGTACGATAAAAAAGACTTCTTGTAGAGACTTTCACGGCCCGCCGACCCGTTGATTCTTTCGACCCGGATACTCTTCCTGGGCGCAACATCCCGGCTGAGGAGATTCCCGAACACTCGGAGATAGCGGGGAATGGCAGGATCTTGAGGGGGCACGCGGATATCTATTTCTTTTCCCCATCCCTTGGACAACACAACCAGTCTGCTGCCGTGATATACGAGGTGATTGGAAGCCAATCTCGCCGGAAGTCCGGCCATCTCCAGTCCCAGCCCGCAGGGAGACACGGGATCCAGGGCACAAAACCAGAAGATCTCTTCCTGGGGGAGAGCTGTTTCCAGAGAGTGAAAGGCACTGTGGCTGATGAACTGCAGACCCGGAATGCCCTCGAAGAAGTACCCGCTCAGTATCTCCCCGGACAGTTCCATGATCCTCAACGTTCGAAACAGCCGTGACCATTGGAGAGACGGAAGCTCCCGAGCCAGTATTTCTCTGAACAGGATCCCATACCGCTGCAGAATCTGACGCACCCGATCCCTGGCCAGCTCCTCCTCTTCCAGGGGGTCTGCTTCAACGGCAGCTTCGATCCCGTACCAGCTGCCGGAGAAGGGATGGGACGCCCGCCAGCGGTCGTAGCTTTTCCTTCCGGTCCGACCTCTCGCCTTACTCCTGTCTGTTAAATCGGGCAAACCGCGAAATCCTCCAGCCGCCGCCTTTCTCAACACCTCGAAGGAATCCGCTGCCAGCCTGCCTCTCCAGACATGCTTCCAGATTGTCTTGGTCGTGTCGGCAGGACTCCGCCCCGAGTGATCCACCAGCTCCCAGAAGGTGAATTTTCCTTTAGGGGAGGGAAGCAGATTGGAGAAATCGTCCCCCCTATCGGAATCATCAGGGCTGAGGAACAGTTCGAGATCCGAGGAGAAGCAGAAGCTGATTCGCTGCTTTCCGCAGCCGAACCACTGCAGTTCGCTGCGCTGTAGGAGCGCATCCAGCCAGGAGCCGAAGTAGGGCTCAAGCCGGGCGGGAAACAGCTCCTCCTCCCAAAGGCGAACCGGGGCGGGAAAGCCGAACAGCTGTTCCAGAACCCGCCGTAGATCTTCCGGAGTACTTCCCCGCTGTTCTTGGGTTTTCCCAACAAGCCCCTGATGAGCAGCCAGAAAGAGGGGGAGATGATCCAGGCTCAGGGCTTTGAAGGAGGGTCGCCCACCTTTGCGGATCAGGCGAAGCAGGATCTCCAAATTTTCTGCATCGCAAACCTGAAGTTCCGTGGCGTTGCGGGTCAGGTGATCTACAACCAGACTCCCACTCTCTACAGAAGCATCGAGTACAGCCTCGAGACGAGGGGTCATCAAGCCCAGGCAGCGGCTGATCCAAGTCAGCGGAATCGGTCCGTAGAAACGCAGCCACTCCCCAACCAGGGTGCAGAGAAGGGGGACCGCTCCTTCCGCTTCGTTCTCACCTTCCTTGAGATTATCCCGAACCCAGGAAAGGGAACCCCTGTTGAAGCGCTGCTCATCAACTTCCAACGCTTCGAGTAGTTCGATGCTTTGTCGGTCCGCTCCTCGGCTGAACGCCCACAGGATCCTGGGCATCAGCTCGAGGGCCGATATCACCCAGCACTCGGCTCCGGGTAAACGATATCGGATCAGTTTCTCTGCGATCCTCTCCTCGACATCCTCCGCCTCGAGCCGGTGATCCCGTTTCACCGCTTCGAGCAGTTCGATCCACTCCGGATCCGCCAGGATCAGCCGTTCCTTTACCCAGTCGAGGAGCTCTTCGGCCGGTGCCGGAACGTATCCCGGAGCGGTACGCTGCAACTTGAGCTGAAGTTCCGCGGCCGGCTCGGCCGCGATTCGGGGTCTTAACCGGGAGGAGTAGAGGATCTGCCGAATCACGTCGCCTTGTACCGCCGACACTCCGGTTCCGGGCAACGCATCGCCTTCGTACATATGCTGATTGGTCTGGATCCAGCTGATGTTCTCGGCAAAGGGCGAGGGAAAATCGGTATGGACTTCACTGCGGCGGATCTGTCCTTGAACCAGCTCAGAAAGGACTAGCTTGACCGAGGGCAGGTCGAACTCATCCTGTAGACAACTTCGCCACGTTTCGAGAAGAATGGGAAACTCCGGATAGCCCGCCACTCCTTCGAGGAGCTTTTTGGAGCGCATGCGGGTCAACCAGAGGGGTATCCGTCTGTCCAGATTCGATCGGGGAATGATCAGGGCTCTCCCGGCGTTCTCCCGGAAACGGGCGCCGAAGAAACCGCTGCCCTCCAGACTGTCCCGCAGTAGTGCCTCAACAGCATTCGGCCGAGCGAGAGAGAGAAGCTCATCGACGAAAAACCTTTCAGGATCGGATGGGATAATCAGCAGACAATCATCATCGGCGAGCACCTCCACGCTGCTCCTCCGGTAGGTCTTTCGCCAAGCAGCCTCAAGGATCAGGGAGAGGGGATAATTGACCCGGGCCCCCCAGAGCGTGTGGAGGATCACCCGCTGGAGTGCAGTCTGAGCGAGTGGCCCTTTTACGTGTTCGATAAGCAGATGATGGCGGTGGGGCAGCTCGCCGGCGGTTGCTGCCTTCTGTCGTTTGAGAAAAGCAATCAGAGCTTGCGCGGAAGGTTCGTCGAGGAAGTATTCGTTCAAGAGGGAATCAACCATTTCCGGGTGACCAAGCCTGTCGTTCCACCGCTCCAGAAACTGACCGACCTTTTCGCTGTAGTGGAAATCCCGGCCTGCCTTCTCTGCTCGCCAAAAAGGGGTGATGTTAATCGGACCGTTCCAGGGGATTACTTCGACATTTTTCGAGTCGATACGAACGATCTTCCAGCTCTGCGTACCGAGATTGAAGGTGTCGCCGACTTTCCGTTCCCATACAAACTCTTCATCGAGCTCCCCGATTTTGGCGTTATTCTGCTGGATACGCAGATCGTAGTATCCTCGATCGGGTATCGTTCCTCCCGACCGATATACGAGAAGCCTTGCTCCCCGCCGGGCTTGAACGGTGTTCTCCATCCTGTCCCAGGACAGTCGAGGTTTGAGTTCCCGCAGGTACTGATCCGCATAACGACCGGCCAACATCTCTATCACTAGATCGAAGAGTTTCCGGTGAAGATTGTGATAGGGGGTGCTGGTTCGCACCGTGTCGTACAGCTCGCCGACATTCCAGGCCCGCACCCCCGTCATGGACAGAATGATCTGAGCCAGTAGATCCAGAGGACCCTCTACGGGGTGTATCTCTTCGATATCCTGCTCGGCGATGCAGCGGGCCATCAAGCCAGCACTCAGGATGTCTCTCCCATGGGTAGGATAGAGCCGGCCGCGGCTCACCTGTCCGACACCATGACCAGCCCGGCCGATACGCTGTAGGGTAGAGGCGACGGAAAAAGGGGTTTGAACGAGAAGCACTTCGTCGAGATCTCCGATGTCGATACCCAGCTCCAGAGAGCTGGTGGCTACGATGGCAGAGAGCTCTCCGGCTTTGAGCTTCTGTTCCACCACCAGACGGATCTCTTTGGACAGAGACCCGTGGTGGGCATAGGCGAGTTGGACCTCCTCCTCTTCGTTTATCAGGCGGGCCAATTTTTCCGCGTGCCTGCGGGTATTCGTAAAGATGAGGGTCGAACGGTTCCTTCGGATTCTACTCTTAATCTCTTGTACCAGATCGTGCCAAAAAGCTTCGCGGGCTGAGGTGTCCGGCTGAGATTCCGATGCACCGCGAGCAACCACCCGCAGTTCGAGCTGTTTGGTATGGCTGGATTTCAGGATCGTCACTTCCCGTCTTCGGTACACCGACTCGCCCTGACCCCGTGCAGCGTCCGACTCGCGTATGAGGGTGTAGCCACCGATCCATTCTGCAACCCTTTCCAACGGCCTGACCGTGGCCGAGAGGGCTACCCGCTGGAACTCCCCCGACAGGAGCACGAGACGCTCCACAGCGGTGATGAGATGGGTTCCCCGTTTGTCCGCGGCAATCGCGTGTATTTCATCGAGGATTACCGTCTCTATCGATGCCAGGTTTTCCCGGGCTCGGGGAGAGCTGAGTAAAAGATTCAGGCTTTCAGGGGTGGTGATCAAGACCTCTGGTGGACGACGAAGCATCTGCTGCCGTTCCCGGGTCGGGGTGTCTCCACTGCGGGTCATGATCCGGATTTCCGGACAGACGAGCCCCTCTGTAGAAAACTCCTCCCGGATCTCCCGAAGCGGATGCACCAGGTTGCGGCGGATGTCGTTGTTCAGTGCTTTCAAAGGGGAGATGTACAGCACCCGGGTGCCGTCCCGAGCCCAGGCGCCCGTGACCAGTTGGTTGATCGCCCAGAGAAAGGCGCAGAGGGTCTTACCGCTTCCCGTAGGAGCGGTAAGAAGAACGTGCCCACCGGAGGCGATGTACGGCCAGGAACGGATCTGGATGTCTGTGGGAGCGGCGTAGTTCTGTTGGAACCAGCGGCGGATGGTCGGGTGAAAGAGGCTGAGAGCCTGATCAGCAGATTTTGACAGATTCATGACACCTTGTCCCAGGAAACCAGGCGGCTCCGAACCTGGTGGCGCCGCGCCGCAATCTTGTCTTTGAATACCTGTAGCGTCTCGGCGAAGCTCCCGGGAACACCCATACACCCATACGCAGAACGATCGGCTCCCATACCGACGCTTCCCTGATTTCTCTATCCAGCACGACTGGGCGGAGCTTCTTTTCGATATACACCAGATCGGGCAGTTCGGACCTAGGGCAAGGGATATACTACTTCGTTTGCCTGCCCGTTGGGTAGCGGTCGAATCATTTCGTGGTCCTGCTTGACTTTTTGCCCTATAATCTTGGCATGTCCGAAGATTCCGTCCGGCTCGCCACGGCGGAAGACAATCCAAAACTCATCGAGCTCGAGGGCAAGAATTTTCCCCCGCTCGTTGGCACTTCGGTGTCTCTGTTACTATATTTGAACGAACGGGAGGACCTTCTGTATGAAACCACAGGCGATTCTGATCCTCTTTCTTTCGCTGTTCTTCCTCGAGCTCATTTGGGAACAGTTCTTGCTCTGGCTCAACCTGCGACATGCCCGCTCGTGTAAAGACAACCCCCCCGAATTGGCTGTGGAAATTTGGGGGAGACAGGACTACCAGAGGGCGATCGAATACAGCAGGAGCAAGACTTATCTGGCAGTGATCTCCTCCCTCGTCGGTTCCGGACTGGTCCTTCTGCTGGTCTCGAGCGGTTGGCTGGGAACTCTTGAAAGCTGGGTATCATCTCTTGCGGTAGGAACCATCCTCCAGGGGATCCTGTACGTGTATCTGATCTCTCTGATCTTTGGTGTCGTTTCGCTGCCAACAACGATCTACGCCCAGTTCGTAATAGAGGCGCGCTACGGTTTCAATCGGATGACCTGGAAACTCTTCATCCTCGATGGATTGAAAAGCCTGCTGGTCTCTCTCGTTCTGATGACACCGTTGCTGGCCCTGTTGTTTGTGCTGATTCGCGCCGGTACGCTCTGGTGGCTCTGGGGATTCATTCTGTTCACCGCCTTCCAGTTGGTGATGATCGTGCTCTATCCGAAGGTGATCGCTCCTCTGTTCAACAAGTTCACCCCCCTCGAGGAAGGATCGTTGAAGGAGAAGGTTCAGGCTCTGTCCGATCATTTGGGATTCAAAACCCGGGGAATCTTCGTCATGGACGGCAGTAAGCGGAGCAGACACAGCAACGCCTACTTCAGCGGACTGGGCCGGGTCAAGCGGATCGTGCTGTTCGACACCCTGATCCGCAGCCTGGAGGAAGACCAAGTAGCAGGAGTCCTGGCCCACGAGATCGGACACGAAAAGCTGGGACACATTCTCAAACGCCTGGCTCTCTCGGTATCTTCGGGACTGCTCGGATTTTGGCTGGTGAGCCTGCTCCTGAACTACTCGCCGTTCTTCGAAGCTTTTAATTTTACAGGACCGAGCCCACAGGCAGTCCTCGTCCTGGTGATGTTTGTTTCAGGTCCGTTTACCTTCTACCTCAAACCCCTGTTCTCCTGGTGGTCACGACGTCACGAGTACCAGGCGGATCACTTCGTGAAATCCCGAACACGGTACGGTAAAGCATTTCAGACAGCTTTGAAACGCCTCAGCAAGGACAATCTCAGCAATCCTGTTCCTCACCCTCTGTACAGCTTTTACCACTACTCCCATCCCACAACCCTCGAGCGAATTCGGGCGTTGAATTAAAAGTGGAAATTCCTGGCCACTCTTTGACTAAATATATAAACCACTCTACCCAAGAGAGAGAAGCTCCGTGTGGTTTGGTAATGGAAAGGGTCAGCCCCGGTTTCTCGATCCTCTGTAGTACACCCGCACACGCTTGTACAGTCCCTCCCCCTCGCTGGAGGTCTCTACATCCCGTTCCTTGCTCAAGGCGGTATGAATCAACCGGCGCTCGAAGGGATTCATTGCCTCGAGCAGTTTAGAGTCGCGGGTGCGGCGCACCTCGTCGGCGGTCTGGTAGGCCAGCCGGACCAGACTACGTTCTCGCCTGCTTCTGTAGTCCTGACTGTCCACGATGATGCGGGGATGGCCGTCCTGTATTCGGCTGGCCGCCACATTCGCGATCGTCTGCAACGCTTCGAGGGTCTGGCCTCTCTTACCGATCAGGATACCGGAGTCCTGAGAATCGATGTCGATTCCTATTTTGTTGTCCTCCCGAAAGGAAATCTGCACGTGGGCTGATATCCCGATTCTCTGTATCAATCCTTCGATGAACTCGATAATCTGATTCTCGAAATCCCCCGCCGGCTCGAGGGACCCGGTACTTTCTTCCCGCTCCTCTTCCAGATGCACTCGGATCTTGACTTTCCCCCCTCCGAAAATAAAAGAGGATTTTTTTGCTTCGACAATTTCCACATCGATGTCATCCCGGTTCAAACCCAACGCTTCGATTGCCTTGTTAATAGCCTCCTCTTCATTTTTTCCTTCAAACTCTTTCACTTCCATCAATCGCTCCTCCTTGCTGAGCGTTACTTCTTTCTCTTTACGGGTCCCGGCTCCGGATCACCTCCCGCGTTTTTCTTTTGTCGCCTGTAATTGGTGTAAATCTGCTGGCCCACGGTAAGAACGTTCTGCATCGTCCAGTACAGGAGCAGTCCAGAGGGCATGTTGTAGAGGATGAAGAAAAACATGATCGGCATCATGTAGGTCATCATCTTCATGTTTCTGCCGGATGCATCCGTGCTCGGGGACTGCATGAACTTCGACGAAAGAAAGGTGGTCACAAGCATCACAAAGGGCAGAGCTCGTATACTCTCAAATTCAAAACTAAAGATTTTGACAGGCGTGAAACTAAAGACGGATTCAGGCACCGAGAGGTCGTTGATCCAACCGGGAATAAATACGGCGCCCCGTAGAGCGAAATGACTGTTCAACAGGCTGTAGAAAGCGATCAAGATCGGCAGCTGAAGCAGCATGGGAAGGCAGCCGCCGAGCGGACTGACTCCTTCCTTTTTGTACATAGCTGCCATTTCCTGGTTGAGCTTCTGCGTGTTGTTCTTATACTTCTCTTTAAGCTCACTGATCTTGGGCTGGAGAGCCTGCATCCTGGCCGTGGACTCATAGCTCTTATGGGTAAGTGGAAAGAGCAGTGCCTTCAGCAGTACCGTAACCAGGATGATCGCCACACCGTAGTTCGGGATAAGTCTATAGAACAGCTCGAGGAAGAACTTGAGGATCTCCGCCATCCAATGAATCAGAATAAACCGTCTGGAGGCTATCTCCTCGAAATGCATGTCCGCCAGGTTGTAGGCGTTCTTGGCCGGGTCGTTGTAGCTGCTCAGCACATCCTGCTTTTTCGGTCCAACAAAAAAACGAAATACATCCGTGTTTTTTGAGCTCTTGATCTCCGGTCGGCTGAAGTAGAAACTAGAGCGTTCGTTCAGCCCATCGATCGGTCGGGTATCGTAGGTTATCAGGTACTGGGTCGCGTCGGGGACGGCAATCACCGCAAAGTATTTTCCCCCTATTCCCGCCCAGGTGACCCGTGAGTCGATCTGTCTTAATCCGTCATCGAATTTGACTTTGGTTTTCTTGCTATTGGCGTAGTAAAGGTACTCCCTGTATTCGTTGCGCCGATCCAGCTTCTCAAACTCCGGTCCGATTTGGGGGCCAAAACCGATGGTATAAGCATAACCGTCGTAATTCAGGTCTGGATACTCGTTGATGCTGTTCTCGATACTCACCCTGAGCTCTATCAGGTAGTCCCGAGGTTGGAACACGTAGCTCTTTTTCAATGTAAAAGGTACTCCGCTCTGGGAGGAAAACGTTCTATAAAAGGTAACACCCTTTCCCACCAGAGAGTGTTCCACCTTGAACAGGGCGTCCACAGCCGGAGCGTCGGCGTCGCCGAAATGAAGGCTGAACGGATTCACGCCGGAGTCCTGAGCGAAAATCATCTCGACGAGAGATCCGTCGATGTTGGAAAACTCTTTCAGCTCTATCGAAGTAATCTCTCCGCCCCGATTGGTAAAACCGATCCGAAAAACTTCGGTCTCGATGGTGAAGTTCTCCTCCTCGATCCCCTCTTCGGCCACTAATGCAAGATCCCCGGCGGCGGCCGGCTGCTCGATCTCTACACGTTCCCCCACAGCCTCTTCCATTTCAGGGATGGGTTGGGTTGATGTTTCGCCAGGCTGCGTTGCCTGCTGGGCGGTAGGTTCCTCGGAAGGGAAGAATACCGACTGTACGACCATCATGCCGATGATCACGACAACCGCCAGCACAACGGCAATTACTGTTCTTTTATCCATAATACTCTCACATACTCCTGATTGGTTTTCTCTTCACAATACCGGTTTCCCGTCCCAAATTCGACTAAGGAACAGGGTCGTAGCCGCTCACGTGGAAGGGATGACACTTGAGCAATCTCTTCAGCGCAAGGAAAAAACCCTGAAACATACCGTATTTCTTCAGAGCCTCCTTCGCATACTGCGAACAGGTCGGGGTAAACCTGCAGGTTGGGGGCAACCAGGGCGAGAACAGTTTCTGATACAACGTAATGAAGAAGATGAGAATGTATTTCATCGTTTTAGACCCACTCGCTCAAAGACAGCATCGAGCTGCCGATACCGATCAGAAAGATTGTGTTTACCGGGATAAAGAACAAACGCCAGATCGTATCCGTTTTTCAAGCTATCTTTAAGTTGACGATAGGCTTCCCGACAAAGTCTTTTCTCCCGGTTTCTCACCACCGCATGTTTCAAACCACGCACCGGGCAAACAGCGATTCTGTTCCAATCCAAACCGTTTTCGATATAGTAGACTCGTAATCCTCTTTGCTCGCTTTGCGCTGCTTCAGTAAAAACCCTTCGTAGATTGGACCTTCCCCTCAACCTTTCTTTTCTAGTAAGGTTTTTTCTCATCCGTGACGGTGAGTTTTACGCGCCCCTTTCTCCTTCTGCGTTTGAGTATCCGCCGCCCTCCTTTTGTGCTCATCCGGGCGCGAAAACCTAAACTCCGCCTCCTCTTGGTTCTGCTCGGCTGGTATGTACGTTTCATCGTATTTCGTTATCCTTCCGTTGTTTCACCAACGCGTAATTTTCAACCTGTTGTGGTGAAAAAGAACATTCTACCTGAGACCCCGAAAATGCTTACGGTACAATACTATACTGATTTTCAATCAATGATGTCAACTGTAATCCATATTGGGCTGGACCGTGGGTTGCGATCAGTCTGCAGGTTCTTTCTTGATGCTTTTGAGAAAAAGTCGTTTCAAATGTCCTTTCAACTCATCCGAGCTCACAACGGAAACGATCCGATCTACTTCTCGAACCTGCTCTTTGCTTGTCCCCTGGGGCTCTTTCTCGGGTTTTGCATCGGCAGGAGTTGTTTTCTGATAGGTCAGATTAACCTTGATTTTTAGATCCGTGATATCCAGGACCGGGTACTTTCTTTTCACAGATCTCAGGATCTGAGGTTTTTTCATGAGCAGCAACTGCATCCAGCCGGGATGATCGACTTCGACGAATAGATTCCGGTTTTTCACCTCATAGACCCGGGAATGCTCAGCCAGAGACTCACCTGCAATCCACGACCAGCCTCCAAAAACCGAGGAGTAGGTCGTTCCGATCTCCCGGCCTTTCTCATCGAGAATTCTTGCCAATATCTCAGCGGCTTTTTTCACGTTGGAATTCTCCACCAACTACTTGGTATATCAGTGTATCAGCACTGCTGTACTTACGGAACTGCTCGTCGGGGAGGAAAGTAAAAAAAGCCTGTTCGAAGCTCGGCAGCTCCTTTATGAACTTTTCCCGTTTCGCTGAATCCAATTCCAGCAGAACATCATCGAGCAGCAGCACCGGTAGTTTCCCTGTCTTGCTTGAAAAAAAATTGGCCTGGGCAACCCGTAAAATCAGGGAGCAGAGTCTTATCTGTCCGGTGGAAGCAACATGAAAAAAGTCCCTGCCTTGATGCATGAGAACGAAGCGATCCCTGTGTGGTCCCGTTGTCGTGGTCTCCAACGCCAGATCACGGTTCTCCTTCTTGCCCAGAAATGCGACCACTTCTTCAACATTGGCTCCGCTGTGCCATGAGGAGCGGTATCGAATGTATGTTTCGCCATCCAAACCGGAGATACGCGCAAAGAGCGGTGAGAAGGTTGTATTGAACCCCTCGATGACTCCCTGTCTTCTATCCTGAATACGCAGACCTATTTCAGCAAGATTCCTTGTATAGGCTGATAGCAGACTCCGGTTTTTCTCCTTGAGAAGCACGTTCCGGGATTTCAACAACTTCCTATAGCTGCGAAGAAGACTGACAAACAGAGGGTCGAATAAGCTCAGGGTTTGGTTAAAAAAGCGTCGCCCCATCTCCGGAGGGCCGCTGACAAAGGAAAGGTCCTGGTGGGAGAAGAGTATGCAGGGAACATTCTCGATCAGGTCCATGCGGTCGGATATTAGTCGGCCGTCTACCCTGATTTCCTTCTTCCCCTGTTTGGACAGTTTCACCGCGATGTCTCGAACAATACCTCCCTGATCTTGATATCTTCCCCGCACCTGAGCCATTTCTTGACCTACGTTGATGAGACGGGCATCCCTCCTGGTACGAAAGGATGCTCCGTAGCAGAGTAGATAGATCGATTCGATGAAGTTGGTCTTTCCCTGCCCGTTTTCCCCGACCAAGAAAACTTCAGGAGCTTCTACATCCAACTTGGCTCCTTGGATATTGCGGAAGTTATGGTATACTGCGGAAAGAAATGCCATGAAGAACGATGCCGTTATGGGATCAACCGGCTGTAGATGTTTTAACCCACCTGCATGGGCATAACTATGTGGAAATAATCTTTATCCGGTACCGGGCGAAGGGTAATCGCCTTGTCCGGTTCGGTGAACTCCAGCCCGATCTTCTTTTCCCCCAATTCTCTAAGCGGTTCAAGCAGATACATGTAATTGGCTGCAATCGTCATTTCCGGGCCGTCGTACTCGCAGGGAATTTCCTCCGTAGCACTACCGATCTCCCCCTCGGAAGAGTTGACGACAATATTGGACGGTTCGATGCCAAGCTGGATACGCCGGGACTTCCCCTCTACCAGCAGGGACACCCTCCTCAATGCGGCCTGTAGACTCTCCCGCTCGACAACCAGTTTCTGCTCCTGCTTCTCTGGAATGACTCTCTGATAATTGGGGAACTGAGCATCGATCAGATTGGAGGAAACACGGTGCTGGTTGAATCGAATAAATAAATTTTTGTCCCCGATGGCTAAGGATAAATTTCCCTCCCCAGGAGCCAGCTTCTTGATAAGATGCAGGATCTTAGGAGGTATGATCACACCGTTGAACTCAGGAATCGATCCGCCAACCTTCTTGCTGATGTAGCTGAGCCGTCTCCCGTCTGTAGCCACCATGATCAGCTGGTTGTCTACTTTCTCAAGGTAAACACCGTTCATGAAATACCGGGTTTCATCGCTGGATACGGCAAACAAGGTTTTTGAAATCATATCGAGGAAATCGTTCTGGGGAAATTCGAAGTACGCTTCGTCGGGAATCTCCTTGATTTCCGGATATTTATCCGAAGGTACACTCTTAAGGTTGAAGTCGATCTTCTGAAACACAGGACGAATAGAAACCATCAGGTTTTCATCTAGTTTGATTTCAATCTCCCCTTCCGGCAGCGAACGAAGGATTCCCAGAAACTTATCGCAAAACACGGTAATGCTCCCCGGTGCTTTGCTCTCTACTTCAATCTGTGTCTGAAAACTTACCTTGAGATCTGTGGCTTTGATCGTCAAAACGTTGTCTTGAAGACTGAGAAGAACGTTGGAAAGGATGGAGAGAGTATTTCGGGAAGATATGATTTCTTGGGCAACAGCAATCTCTTTGAGAAGAAGGTCCCTTTCGCAAGCGAAATGCATCGTTTTCTCCTTTATATATATATATAGTTTAGTAGTAGGAGTAGTAGGCACTGTGGAAATGTGCAAAACTTATCTAACTCCTTATCTGCGACGGCAATAGTACTTGAGATAGAGTGCCAGATTTTTCCACAGCTTATCGACATTTCCTTTTTATTTTCCAATTATGCACCTGTTGTCTACATACTTACAACAATATATCCACCCTAAGGGCGATACTCTTTGATGGTCCGAGTCAGATGTTGAATCGTTGGAGATAAAGTGGCATCGGTCTTCATGCGGTCTTCGATCCTCTGACAGGCATACATGACCGTAGTATGATCCCGCCCACCAAACTCGAGGCCGACCTCCGTGGTGGAGTATTCCGTTAGGTCCCGAGAGATATACATCGCCACCTGTCGCGGAAAAGCGATTGCCTTGCTTCTCCGTTTTCCCTTGAGATCATTCGAGGACAAGGCGAAATATTCTGCTACGGTGCGCTGGATCAGATCTATCGTCACATTGCGATAATTGCTATCCGTGAAGAAATCTTTCAGCTGACGTTCCGCGATTTCGAGGCTGATGGTTCTATTGACTAGTTCTGCATAGGCGACGAGCTTGGTGAGGGCCTTTTCCAGGTCGCGGACGTTTGTTTTGATGTTCTGACAGATAAGCTCGATCACCGCGTCAGGAATCTCGACATTTTTCTCTTCGATCTTTTTCGTTAGTATGGCGATTCGCGTCTCGTAGTTGGGGGGTTGGAGATCCACATTGAGTCCCCTCTCGAATCTGCTTCGCAGTCTATCTGAAAGTTTTTTCAACTCGGACACCGGACGATCGCTGGTAAAAACCATCTGTTTGTTGGCATCGTAGAGGGCATTAAAGGTGTGGAACAGCTCCTCCTGGGTTTCAACCTTACCCGGAAGGAAATGAACGTCATCGATAAGAAGCATGTCAACCGAGCGGTACTTGTTTTTAAAGCGGTGAATGGTATTTTCTTTGATCGAAAGGATGAACTCGTTGGTGAAGGTCTCCGCTGTCACATAGGCGATCTTGATGTTTTCGAACTCTTGGTAGGAGAGATTGCCGATAGCTTGAAGAAGATGAGTCTTGCCAAGGCCGACACCGCCGTAGATCATACAGGGATTGTAGGCCCTTCCCGGGTTTTTCGAAATCGCATAGGAAGCCATGTAGGCGAAGTCGTTGTTGTCCCCACGGACGAAGCGTTCGAAATTGTACTCCTGTTTGAGCTGTGGATGGGGGCGTTTCTTCTTCTTTGAAGGGAGCTTTTCGCTGTTTTTTGCACTTTCCTCTTTCTTTTCCGATGCTTTTTGGGCCGCTGTCTTTTGTACCTTGAACGCCACGTTGAGTTTCTGTCCGGATAATTCAAAGAGTTTGCCTTCGAGGGTTTGGAGGTATCTCTGAGTAACCTGATCTTTGTAGAAACTTGAGGGTACGGCTATATGGATCTGAGAGTCTCCGGAATTGATGTACTCCATGTTGTGAAACCACATCAGGAATTCCTGTTCGCTTATTTCTTCTCCAATTTGGTTGACCGTCTCCTTCCAGAACAATTCGTAGCCCGATTCTACGCTGCCCATACAACCCCCGATTTATACTCAAGTTATTAACAACTTATCCACAATAGATGGATTTGTTTATCACGGAACGAATTAGCCGAATGCACAAAAAATCATAATACCTCTTTGCTCAAACAAAGTATTTCTATATATTATATAAAATTAAATGTCAATAAACAAAAAATGAGAATATGATAATATCAGTGCGATCATTTCATATTTGTTAAGTAGAATTTTTGAAACACGAAAGGTTATCCACAGTTTAATAACAAGGTATTAATAGACAATTCTACCCCAGAATCGGCTGGAATGCAAGGGATTGTACCGGTTTATCTTTACTTTTCCTGTAAATTCCTTGTATAATTGTGATTATAGGTCATCGTTTAGCTAAAGAAATATCGGTCATTGAAACGATAGACTGCACCGTAGATTTAATCAGTACAGGAACAATTACATGAAGGATAGCTACAGCGCCCAGCATATCCAAGTACTCAAGGGAATGGAACATGTCCGTAAACGGCCGAGTATGTATATCGGATCTACCGGACCCGAGGGTTTTCATCACCTCGTCTACGAGGTCGTCGACAATTCGATCGACGAAACACTTGCGGGATACTGCAGCACTATTTCCGTGGTTATTGAAAAAGGAAATGTGATCCGCGTAGAGGATAACGGCCGGGGTATTCCGG
>JAGLQP010000399.1 GCA_023136785.1 Spirochaetales bacterium | reverse complement strand
TGTTGAGAGGGGGGCGCCCAGCCGGGGGCACCCAGCTGCGGCAGACCGCAATGGCGAAGATTGCGATATAATCAAGGATTGTATACCAAGGTTTGCAAAGAGAGAAGAGACTTGAACGGGTGGAATATCTAAAGCCAAACGAGTGATTCTATGGTAAAATGGCCGTCGGGGTGGCACGATGTCCGGGAACATGAAAAAGAAACTGGGATTTCTCGAGGTTTTTTCCATCTCCACAGGTGCTATGATCAGCTCCGGTCTGTTCATCCTTCCCGCCGTGGTATACCCCAAAGCCGGGCCCTCCATCCTTCTCTCCTATTTTATCGCGGCTCTGCTGGTTGTTCCCGCCATGCTCTCCAAGGCGGAGTTGGCCACGGCCATGCCCAAATCGGGTGGTTCCTATTTTTTCGTGCAGAGAAGCCTGGGTGCGCTGTTCGGAACCTTCGCCGGTCTGGCTGCCTGGTTTTCCTTGAGCCTCAAGAGCGCCTTTGCTCTGGTGGGTATAGGGATCTTTCTCGCTCCCCTTGTTCCGGTTTTTCCCGGATACGCGGTAAAGCTGATCGCCGTTGCCTGCACGCTGTTTTTCACCGTACTCAACATCCTGAGTGTTAAGGAGAGCGGGCGTTTTCAGGTTGTTATGGTGTTTTGCCTGCTGGCCATCCTGCTAACCTATGTGGCCACAGGGATCGGGCGCGTCGATGTACATCACTACTCGCCATTCGCTCCCGGCGGCTGGCCGGGGGTGTTCACGGTTACCGGGATGATCTTCGTTTCCTTCGGGGGTTTGACAAAAATCGCCGCGGTGGCCGAGGAGATCAAGAACCCCCGCAAAAACATCCCCCAGGGTATGTTTGCCTCCTTTATTGTCGTATCTTTGGTTTATCTTCTGGCGATCTTCGTTACGGTGGGAATCCTGGGGCGGGTTGATTTCCAGAACACCCTGGCACCCCTCTCCTCGGCGGCCGCCACCTACACCGGACAGGCCGGCTTTTTGGTGCTCTTGATCGCGGCTATGTTGGCTTTTGTTACTACGGGCAATGCCGGGCTCATGGCATCATCCCGTAATCCTCTGGCCATGGCCAAAGACAACCTTCTCCCGGCCTTCTTTGCCCGGGTGAACATCAAGTTGAAGACTCCGGTGGTGGCGATTCTCGTTACCTCTGCATTCATGATCGCGGTAATCGCTTTTCTCGACTTGGAGAGCCTGGTAAAAGTAGCTTCCGCGATGAAGCTGCTGCTGTTCGCCTTCGTCAACCTGTCGGTGATCCTGATGCGGGAGAGCAAGATTGTATCCTATAAGCCGTCTTTCCGCTCCCCCCTCTACCCCTTCCTCCAGATCGGCGGTACGGTCGTCTATTTCCTCCTGATCGTAGAGATGGGTCTCATTCCCCTGCTGATGACCGGAGGATTCTTTGCCGCCAGTCTGCTCTGGTACTTTCTCTACTCCCGTTCCCGCAACCGTAGGGAGTCGGCCCTGCTCCATGTGGTGGAGCGGCTGACCAACCGGGAGATGCGCACAGACAGCTTGTCCGAAGAGCTGAAGGAGATCCTCATCGAGCGGGACGAGATCGTGGAGGACCGTTTCGACAGGATCATCAAATCCGCGGAGATCATCGACTTTCCTGAAGCCCTCGACAAAGAGGGGCTGTTCCGGGTCCTGGCCGATGTCTTTTCCCGCAAGTTCGCCGCCGAGCCCGAGGACATCTACCGACTGCTCGTGGCCCGGGAGGCCGAGTCCACCACGGTGATCCATCCCGGTCTCGCCATTCCCCACATCGTTGTAGACGGCGATGAGCGCTTCGAAATCGTTGTGGTTCGATCCAAAGAGGGGATCGATTTTGGAGAACAGACAGCCCCGGTGAAGGTCGTATTCGCCCTGGCCGGCAGCAGAGATGAACGCAATTTTCACCTCCAGGCATTGATGGCGATCGCCCAGATCGTACAGAACCCGGAGTTTCTCTCTACCTGGCCAAGGCTGCGGAATACGGCGGAGCTTCGCAGCCAGATCCTCCTGGCTCAACGGATTCGAGAAGGGTCTGTCTAATCTCTCTTCAGTCGCTGATCAGTACTGTTGCTTTGAATTTTCCTGAGCCCAGATAACTGATATCTCCTACCCGGGTCATTCCTGAGGAATACCCGCTTTCCCTGATCGCGGTCAACAGAGCCTGTTCGAGAGGCTGGGGAATGACTCCCGGTCCCGAGACCGTTGATTCGGAGTAGGAGAAACGCACCGGGTAGGAATCGGGAGAACGGCGCGGAGCGGGGGGGTTCACAGTCACATCGAAAATCAGATCGTAGCCGTACACCGTGTACGCTCCGAGGGGATCGGATAGGGCTTGTGTCTTCCGTACGACCCTGTATCCGCCCTGGGTATCGAAGCGTACCTCCTCTCCTTCCGTGGAAAACTCCGTCCACAGCATTACCGCCAACGAGGTGGGAAGGAGGTAGCGCTCGAGGAACATCTCGGCACTTTCTTCGCCCATGGAGCCGTCGAGGACCCAGAACATCCGTACCTCCTGCCTCCCCGAAGGTTCTTCAACCCGGCCGGCGGGAAAGGCGGAGCAAGACAGAAAGATAAAAAGTAGGATGGATAGACCAATCGCAATGCATAGTATTTTTTTTCTCATAAACAATAGTATAG
>JAGLQP010000398.1 GCA_023136785.1 Spirochaetales bacterium | reverse complement strand
CCCTGCTCCTCGAGGTAGCGCATCACGCCTCCGGCAGAATTCAAACCATAGGCGCTGCCGCCGGTAAGAACCACAGCGTGGGCTTCTGTGACTACGTTTTCCGGACGCAGGCAGTCGGTTTCGCGGGTGGCCGGGGCGCCGCCATGGACACTGACGCCCGTGGTTGCACCGCTTCTGCATAGAATAACGGTACACCCCGTTGCCGCCTCCAAATCCTGGGCATGACCCACTTCTATTCCGGGAACATCGGTGATTGCATCGTTCAATATATGACTCCTCGTCGTACCTTGTCCTCCCTCACAGCAGTGCTGTACCGCCAGGGGTGGTCAGAAACCTAATGTAGAGACAGCCCTGAGAATTGTCAACTCTGCCTTCGGACAACTGTTCCTTGATGTGAATCCCCTTTTTGTATAAAACTTCTCTCAAAGAAAAACGAAGAAGGAACAAACACATGAGTGAACCATCCAAAGACGTAAAAAAGATCCTCATCTCTGATCTCTGGAGCATGAAGGAGAAGGGAGAGAAGATCTCGATGATCACCGCCTACTCCTACCCTCAGGGGTTGATCGTGGAGGAAGCGGGGATCGATGTGATCCTGGTCGGGGACTCCCTCGGCATGGTGGAGCTGGGCTACAGGGATACCGTACCGGTTACCATGGAGGAGATGCTCTCCCACACCAAGGCCGTGACTCGGGCGGTGAAGCGAGCCCACGTTGTTTCCGACATGCCCTTTATGTCCTACAACATCTCTATCGAGCAGGCGGTGACCAACGCCGGAATCCTCTATAAAGAAGGAGTTGCAGATTCGATCAAGCTCGAGGGTGGACAGGAGATGGCGGAAACCGTGGCGGCCATCCACAGAGCAGGCATCCCGGTATTCGGCCACATCGGCCTGACCCCTCAGACCGCGGCTCTCTTGGGCGGGTTCAAGGTGCAGGGCAAATCCATAGACCAGGCCAAGAAAGTATTCGAGGATGCTGCAGCTCTGGAAGAGGCGGGAGCCTTCGCCCTGATTCTCGAGGCGATCCCCAAAGAACTGGCCGCCCTGATCACGGAGAAGCTGCGCATCCCAACGGTGGGGATCGGAGCGGGCGTCGGCTGCGACGGACAGGTCCTGGTGCTTCACGACATGGTGGGGCTGTTCAAGCGCTTCACACCGAAGTTCGTGAAGGTCTACGCCGACGTGTATGCAACTCAGGTCAGAGCGGTCGAGGAGTTTATCGGGGACGTACACTCCGCCGATTTTCCCGGCAACGAGCACTCCTTCGGCATGGCTGCGGAGACAGCCGAGAAGCTTCGAAAGCAGCTGCTCTCGTGAAACAGGTTGTTGCGGGACTGCTTCTCCTGATGCTGGCAATCCCCGCATTCACCCAGCAGGAGGGTGAAGACTTCGACAGTCTCTTTGAGGGAGAGATCCTCGAAGCGGAAAACGGTGAGGAGGATCTATTCGAAGAAGATATTTTCGAAGAATCCAGCGAACAGCCAGAGGTCGCCCCGGAGGAAGCGTTCCTCGTTTCCGAGCAGCTGGAGTGGGGCGGTAGTTTCGACCTTTCCTTCACCGCCCAGGCGAGCTGGGACGGCTATCCCGACTCCTGGGAGATGCTGACCCGGGAGGGAACTCCTTCCCTCGACTCCAGGCTGGCCGCGGATCTATTCTTCGACGCCCGGCCGAAGCGGGATTTCCGGGTCTTCGGCAAGGTCAAGGCCTCTTACGAATATCCAACCGAGTGGGAGGTCGGGATCTTCGAACTGTTCTCTGATTTTCAGTATAAAGACCGGCTCTTCTTCCGGGCGGGCAAACAGACGGTTCAGTGGGGGGTGGGCTACTTCTTCAGTCCCGCCGATGTGCTGAACCTCGTTTCCATCGATCCGGAAGATCCTGAAGCGGAGCGGGAGGGACCGATGGCGGTGAAGACTCACTTTCCTTTTTCCGCCCACAACGCCTACCTCTTCCTGGTAGCCAATGACATCCTCAAGCCCTACGAGATCGCCGTGGCGCCCAAGTTGGAGTTGGTGCTTGGCAACTACGAGTTGGGCATCGGCGCCTTCTACCAGATCGATCTCACCCCCAAAGGCATGCTCACCCTGACCGGACCGCTCTGGGACCTGGACCTGTTCGGCGAAGCTATGATTCAGTGGGGCTCGGACCGCACCTTTGTCGATCCTGTCCTACCTCCCCCTACCTACACCATCGAGGATGAACTGCTGTTCTCTGGAACCGCCGGGTTCAGCTATCTCAATGCCGATTGGAATCTATCGCTCTTCGCCCAGTACTTCTTCAATGGACAGGGCTACGATGAGAAGTACAACTACTTGGACCTGCTTGATGCCAGCTCGGATCTTCTGCCACTAGAAGTGCCGACTCCCGCAATCATTACTGCCGCAGACATCCTCTACCCCGGCAGGCACTATCTGGCCGCCAGCGTCAGTTGGTTCGATATTCTCGATTCCTCCTTCAGCCTGTCCTTGCTCTACCTGGCCAACCTTAGCGACGGATCGGGGCTAATCGCTCCAAGCATTACCTGGGAGCTGATCGAATACGTGTCCTTGAACACCGGCTTTCGCATCAGCTATGGACAAACCGGGGATGAATACGCACGCAACGGGGGCTCCCTGGCCTACACGTTTGGCGTGTCCCTGGGAAGCG
>JAGLQP010000397.1 GCA_023136785.1 Spirochaetales bacterium | reverse complement strand
AGACTATAGCAGCCGCACCCCCGGCAAACTTCTTGCTCATGATGCTGGCCATGATCAAGGGGATAGATTCCACCGTGCCTGTGACGTCTCTGAGCGCGTAGAGCTTGCGGTCCGCGGGGACTATGTGTTCACTCTGGCCGGTCATGGCAAAACCGGTTCGTTTCAGCAGCTCGGTGAAGCGTTGGACGGACAAATCGGTGCGGTACCCCGGTATGGATTCCAGCTTGTCCAATGTACCGCCGGTATGCCCGAGGGCTCGGCCACTCATCATTGGAACGGTACAGCCGCAGGCAGCAGCCAGGGGAGCCAGAATCAGAGATACCTTGTCCCCAACACCCCCGGTAGAATGCTTGTCCACCAGAGGCCCCTGAATCCCGCTCAGATCGATCACCTCTCCTGAGTCGATCATCGCTCTGGTCAAATAGCCCGTCTCTTCGAAGCTCATACCCTTGAAAAACACGGCCATGGCGAAACTCGCCATCTGATAATCCGGGATGCCGCCTTTCACGTACCCCTGAACAAGAAAAGAAATCTCTTCCTCCGTAAGAGGCTGACCCTCTCTCTTCTTTACGATCAAATCGACTGCTCTCATATCCATTCCTATCCGAGCATCACGGTCTTCATGACCTTGTATTCAGCACCCTGGGGCCGAAGGATCGACTGGTACAGGACGAGCCTATCCAGAATCAGGGAATACTCAAATCGAAACATCGCCTCAACACCCGACAAGGACACCCGAGTGTCTTTATTGCGGGCCAGGGTGATATGGGGTGTGAATTCCCGCTGCTCTTCGATGGAGAAACGGCCGGTGTTTGACAAGAGCTGATAGTACAGATGATACAGATAGCTGATTTCCGGCGCTCCTCTGTGTATCGGGCAGTAGATGACCCGCGGACGACCCTTCGGCGGAAACTGGCCGATCCCACCCAAGACCACCTGGATACTCGCCACTTTCAACTCCGGGTTGTCCATTACCCGCATGATTTCGAGGACCTGGTCCTGGTTCAACTCGCCGAAGAAGACCATGGTTATGTGCATCCCCTGCGGTTTGACCACCCGCAGATCCGGGTAGCGGTTTTTCAGCTCCGCCGCCATTTCTTCCAGTTTTTTCACTGCCTGCGAAGGCAGAGGAAGAGCCGCAAATATTCTCATAGGATCCCCACCCCACTCTTCAAAGCGTTCAGATTCGTTTCTAAAGTCGCCTGCACCAGAAAATAGGCGGCTTCCTTCACGGCCTGGAGAGATCGATCCTCCAGACCGATACGGACCGCCACCTCCAGCGGCATCTTCAGGGTGCTTCCCAGGTAACGCCGAGCTCCCGCCGGCAAGTACATAGCGCTTGGCTTGGCACATCGATGACAGACCAAGACTCGCTCTTCCCTCGAAAGATATACTCCCGATTGAGTATCGAATCCGGAAGCACAGATGCCGCAGTGCTCGAAATCCGGCCTCTGTCCCAATATATCAAGAAATCGCATCAAGTACTGGCAAGTTAAATGGGTGATGCAGCGCTGCTGGGCGTGTTCGAGGAGGCTCAGCGAATCGACGAGCAGGCGATACGGTACGCCGAAGCTTTCGCCCCCTCCGTAGGACTTGATAATCACCTCGGCCCAGAGCGAGGCGGCGTAGTAGCGCTCCACGCTGCGCCTAATTCCATCGAGGGCGTTCAAGCTCTCGATGTCCGTGATTTTGTATTGATCGCTCACCGGGTTGTGGTACAGATAGACCCGGATCACATGGAACGGTTCCGATGCTGTACGAAGCTTGCTTTTCATTTTGAACGCACCGTGGGCAATCGCACTGAGCAGACCATTCTCGGGGCTAAAAAGGGTAAGAGCTTTGTGGATCTCGCCGATCCGGATCTTGCGCAGAACAACTGCCTCGGTCGTGGATGTACGTACCATCGCTTTTTGCTATCTTATTGGGAAAGCTGTAGGGAAGCAAGCGTCCTGTTCCCTTTAGCTGTAGATTGATCTCAGGGTTGACGGCAGGTCAGCTTGACAACCCCTACAGGTGGTACTATTTTTCTATTACGATAATAAACGAAACCCCAAATCTTGTACTCGGGTTTTCGACTTGAAGAGGAATCGAATGGACGAGAGACACATAATCCCGACTTCACAGGTAATGCCCCCGAAGTTGAATATACTGCCCATTACCGGGACACCGATGTTCCCCGGCATCTTTACCCCTTTGATAGTGGCGATCGAGAGAGACGTGGAGTTGGTAGAGCATATCATGACCGAGCATGGGTTCATCGGACTTGTTCTTACCAGAACGGAAGACGCCGAGAATCCTACCGGAGATGACCTGCACAAGGTAGGGACCGTGGCAAAAGTGGTGCGTAAAATCAATTTACCGGACGGCGGGATAAACATATTCATCTCCACCCTCAAGCGTTTTCGCATCAAGAAGTACATCTACAAGGAACATCCGATTACCGTCGCAGCTGAGTATCTTGAAGACAAGAATTACGAATCCAACGAGGTGCGGGCCCTTACCCGATCGTTGATATCGGAGATGAAGCAGATATCGGAGAACAATCCCCTGTTTTCAGAACAGATGAGACTCAACATGGTCAACATCGACCACCCGGGAAAGATCGCCGATTTCATCACTTCGATCCTCAACATCGATAGAAACGAACAACAGAA
>JAGLQP010000396.1 GCA_023136785.1 Spirochaetales bacterium | reverse complement strand
ATGGCCGAACGGGCCACAGCTTCGAGCTCCCATTCGGTCTTACCCGGTTCGGCCCGGGTGAGAGCGGTTTTCATCGCCTCTTCGGTGATCCGGTAGGCCTCGATGATAAAGGGAATCTCTGCTGCGGTTTTGATCATCTCCACCCGCAGGATGAGCTCGTCCGCGGGCAGAAACTCCGCCTCGGGGGCTGCTTTCCTGAGGTCCTCAAAGAGTATATAGGGGAAAATATTCCAGTTCCCGATCCCGATCCGCCGGGGTACTCCGCCGCAGGCAGCGGGCAGGATTTTGGCAAAGCTCTCACCGCTGACCTCCGGGACCCATTCCGGGGCGGAGGTCTCCACCAGAAGGGGGTTTATCACGATATCCGCGCCATGGGAAAAGACTTTGGCGAACTCGTAGGACTCCGGACCTCCGGTAACCAGAACGGCCCGTCCTTCGGCGGGCACGACGACGCCGGCGAAGTCAAAAAAAGGCCAAAATCCGGTCAGAAAGCGGGAGGTTGCCGACTCGCATTCGCTGGAATAACCGACAAAGGCATCGATACCCTGCTTCTTCATCTCCGCCTGCAGCCGCTTTACCCGGCCGATGTATTCAGAGGGGGGTAGGGGGTTCAATCGCATGCATTCCTCCTTATTTTTTGCCGTCAAACCAACTGCTCTCATCCCCGAGGTATTCCATGAGCTCCACCACCGTACCGTCACGGTATTCGTAGAAACCCACCCGTACAAAACCTCCGACCTCAAAGGGCTCCAGCAGTACCTTCAGATCTATGGCGGCTTCATCCAAATTGTCCACGCTGTAGGCTACGTGGGATTTTTCCCGCACAGGGCCCGTCACCGGGCTGTCCGGCTCATAGCGCAGCCACTCCACATGAAAGGGATGTTCCTTCGGATTGGTCACCCAAACCCTTGTTGACTCAACCCAGTCCTCCCCCTCTTTCTTCTCATCCGTGATAAGTCCTATGTGCTCGAATTTCATGGCTAAAACTCGATGGCCCGGCCTTCTCGGGCCGATTTTTCCGCCGTCTTGAGGGCATGCACGACTGTTTTGGATTCCTCCGGTGTAATCACCGACGGTTGTTTCCCATCGATAATACATTTGGTGAAATAATCAAACTCCTCTTTCAAAAAGCCGCGTCTCAAACCGTGCACCGTGGGCCAGTAGGTGGACTGGGGATAACTCCAACCTTCTTTCTTGAGCACGGTATAGCCGACACCGGAGTTGTCGATGTAGATGGCGCCCTTGGTACCGATGATTTCCATTCTGGCGTCGATGGCGAAGGGTGCGTTTTCAGGCAGGCACCACACGTTCTCGATCACCGCGATGGCCCCGTTGTCCAGGCGGAACATGGCCCACCCCAGATCATCGTTGGGCAGCTCCGGCCGGGTGTTCAAGGACTGGGCATAGACGGATTTCGGTTTTGCGCCGGTGAACCACAGCATCAGATCGAAGTCGTGCACCCCGTCGCCGAACATGGCACCGATCTTCTGCAGATGCGATGGTGTAATCCATTTGGCCAGGTTGCGGCGGGCGTGCATGGATATGATGTCGCCGAGATTCCCGGCCTCGATTTCCTCCTTGGCCAGGGCATACACCGTATCGAAACGGCAGATATGCCCCACCATAAAGCACTTGTCCGTTTTTTTGACCTCAGCAATGATCCGGTCGCATTCCTCCGCGCTGTCGGCCATGGGCTTTTCCACAAAGACATGCTTTCCCGCTTGGAGCGCTGCGATGGTGGGCTGCAGATGATCCTTGATATGGGTCACCACCGTCACCATGTCGATGTCCTTGTCGGCCAGCAGATCGCGGTAGTCGGTGTAGGTCTTTGGGACTCCATATTTCTCGGCGATCTCTTTCAGACGGCTCTCCGTCCGGGTACAGACGGCCGCCATGTCCACCAGGGGAAGCGCCTTGAGCGTGTCCACATGGTGTTCACCGAACCATCCCAAACCGATTACTCCAGTTCTGATCCTGTCCATCTCTGCTCCTCCTTCAATATTATTTCTTCTTTAAACGTTCCCCCATTATAAAACAAGCGCCGGAGGAATCAAGAAAAGGTCGGCAAGATATTTGACAAAGGGATTCAGCTGGCTATAATAAAGGAAAATTTATCAAGGAGGCTTCGCCATGTACAAAATAACAATAGTGGGTGTTCTGCTCGTACTCCTGACCGCGTCACTGCTTTTTGCAGCCGGCGGACAGGAAAAAAAGCCGGTCGAGCTGACCAAGATGACCTTTATTACACCACGGGGAACGGTGGAGGTCATGGATGACTACAATCTTTGGGTGGCCATCGAGCTGGGCTATTTCGAGGCAATGGGTCTGGATGTAACCATGGAGCCGGGGCCCCTGGACGCCTTTGCCTGTACCAAATTTGTCGACCAGAAACAGGCAGATGTCGGCTACCCCTCTCCGGGGATCCTTAGCGCCAGCGTCGACACGGGCATGGATGTGATTATGGTCTATGAGATGATGGTGGAGCAGGTCTTTGATTTTGCCGTCAGAAAAGACAGCGATATCAAGAGCGTCAAGGATTTCCCCGGGCACACCATGTCCCTGGGTGACGCCGGGTGGCAGGTCATCGTAGACCCGATTCTGGTGGAGGTCGGGATCGATCCCGCCAGCATCGAGTACGTTGCCGTTGGTGCGCAGTGGGGCCAGGCCGTGG
>JAGLQP010000395.1 GCA_023136785.1 Spirochaetales bacterium | reverse complement strand
CGAGGAAGCCGTGGTCCACAGGGAAAAAATACTCTCTACAGGCCTGGGCCGAGGTGTTGCCGTGGCTCACGGTACCACCGACACGATCGATGAGATCGTTATCGCTCTGGGTATCTCCAACGAGGGGATCGATTTTGATTCCTTCGATCATGCTCCGGTGCACCTGCTGTTTGTAATCACCAATCCTCCGGGCAGGCAGATGGAGTACCTGGTTGCCCTCTCTACCGTGACGCGGTTGGTACGGGATGAAACGTTTCGAGAGGCCCTGCAGGCCAGGGTACCTGCCCGCGAAATCGAGCTGAAGATCTGCCAAGCCTTCAGCGATTGCCTGGACAAGTACGGCAAGTTCTCCAACTAATCCCCTTCAGTGACCATCATTCCAGCCATCGATCTTTTGGGCGGTGAGTGCGTCCGTCTGACCAAGGGGAGCTACGATCGGGTGG
This sequence comes from Spirochaetales bacterium, assembly GCA_023136785.1. Taxonomy (GTDB): domain Bacteria; phylum Spirochaetota; class Spirochaetia; order SZUA-6; family DRHE01; genus JAFGQJ01. Next base: position 2,231 of record JAGLQP010000395.1, on the reverse strand, counting down.
AGCGATACTCCCGCGACCCGATCGAGGTGGCCCTGGGGTTCGAAAGAGCCGGAGCGCGCTGGATTCACCTGGTGGATCTGGACGCGGCCCGCAGGCTCTCCGCCAAGAACCAACCCGGAATTGAAAACAACAACCGCGGGGTCATTCGCAGCATTACCCGCAAGGTCAGCTGTCATATCGAAGTCGGCGGGGGGATCCGGCGATGGCAGGATGTGGAGGAGCTACTTGCGGCGGGGGCAAAGCGTCTGATCGTCGGGACGATTCTGGTAAAAGATCCGGTGGAGGTGGAGCGCTGGTGTGCTTTGCGCACCGGTGTTCTGTGGGCCGGAATCGACGCGGATCGGGGCATGGTCAAGGTTTCCGGCTGGGAGCAGGAAACGGCGCTTCGGGATGTCAAACTGGCGGAGCAGGCCCGCGATATGGGCCTGGCCGGGATCGTGTACACCAGCATCGGCCGGGACGGAACCCTGGAAGGTCCTGACATCGAGCGAACCAACCGAATCGCCGAGGTCTCCCGCCTTCCGGTGATCCTCTCCGGGGGCATCGGCGGCCCGGAGGATGTGCGGCGGGTGTTGGAGCATCGGCATCCCGGTATCCAAGGGCTCATCATCGGCAAGGCGATCTACCAGGGGCGGGTGGAGTTGGCAGAGTTGTTCCGTTAGTTTCCCAAATCTATTGACAACATTTATATATAAGTGCATGTTAAGTGCATGGCAGTCAAGACAATTACGATCGATCTAGAAGCCTATGATGCTCTGGTGAAGAACAAGAAAGGGAAAGAATCGTTCAGTCAGGTGATTAAAAGAACATTCAAAGAAGAGCGCTATACCGCGAAACATCTTCTGGAAAACCTCAGCCGTTTGTCTCTCTCCGACGAAACCCTCGAACACATCGAAGAGATACGACATCGGCATGAATCTGAATACCCCGAAAGTGTCAAGGTGGGCGAATAGTCGGAAATGTTTGTCGATACGAGCTTTGTGGTCGAACTGCTACGCGAGAGGAGCACAGGCGGTAAGGGACCTGCCACGTCCACGCTGGAAGCGATTCAGCAGGTAAAACTGCAGATGCCCCTCTTTGTGCTCTGTGAACTTCACGCCGGTGTTGCGCAAGCCCGAAATCCCAAGAACGAACTTGAAAAGCTTGAACTGTTGCTTGAGTATTTCGAAACGGTGTATCCAGGAGAGGCTTTTGCGACGACATATGGTGAACTCGAGCTCTACCTTCGAAGGAAGGGTACCCCCATTCCTCTCATGGATCTGCTGATCGCGACCCTTGTGAAATGTCACGGTGTTCCAATCCTTACCAGAGATATTGATCATTTCGAGCGCGTCCCCGGAATTGTAGTAGAGCGTTTCTAAGCCTTCTGATAGTGCAGGTGGGGGATAAGCACTCTGTTGGGATTGCCCGTACCGTCGTAGAGGATCGTACCTCATAGGGCATGACCCTGTGAAACATCTTGTAGATGATCCCACCCAGGATGCTTGATTCAAGGATGATGGATCAAGCCCCGGCGGAGGCTTGCCAGTTTTGACAAGATGGCGATGTTTCAGGCCCGGCTAGTATATTTTTTCTATCTCCTCCCGGGCGATCTGACACCAACGCACGGCGTTGTCAGGATTTCCCCCGAGAGTATGATTGTCCTTCATGATCAGTTCTAAACGGCAGCCTTTGGTTGCCAACAGATCCTTGCGCAGGCTCTCCCGCACCAAGGTTTCGTCCATCTTCGGTTCGGCCAGAGGAGAGGGGGAAGGCTTCAAGGAAATGATGTAGCCCTTGCCAAGCATCTCTGCCATCTTCTCTCGATCGGCCCAAGGTGAGGTGGAAACCCGCCGGAGTCGGGGGATATTTTTCACGATATGCCACCGTGGATCGATCGGCTCGCAGCAGCCGTAGCAGTTCAGCCCGAAGCGCTCCAGAATCGGTTTCTGATAGGGAAAGATGAACTCGGCGAACATTTCCGGGGATACGCCGACGGTTTCCTGGCTCTCGGCGAAGCCCCACATGTTGATGGTACGAACGTGCTCGGGTTCAAAATCTTCCTGCGGCAGCTGCCGTGTCCAGCCGAATCCTCCCGAGCCGACGTAGCTTCCCTCGGTATTTAGGGCGAGCAGGCCGTTTTCTTCCAGAAAATCCAGCTTAGCCTGAGTCCCGTCGCTCAAGAATTTCATCATCCGGTGGACCCAGTCAGGATTGTCGTACATATCCAACATGAAGTTGTTCAGTCCTCG
>JAGLQP010000394.1 GCA_023136785.1 Spirochaetales bacterium | reverse complement strand
CAGATGGACGGGGCCGTCCTGGTCGTTTCGGCTCCGGATTCGGTCATGCCCCAGACACGGGAGCATATCCTTCTGGCTCGTCAGGTGGGAGTGCCCGCCATCGTCGTGTTCCTCAACAAAATCGATCAGGTGGATGATCCTGATCTGATCGAACTGGTCGAGGAAGAGGTTCGGGACGTGCTGAACGAGTACGAGTTTCCGGGAACTGATATTCCCATTATCAAAGGCTCTGCTCTGAAGGCGATGGATAATCCCGACGACCCGGAAGCCATGAAGCCGGTGGAAGAGCTGCTCAAGACCATGGATGAATACTTCCCCGTGCCCGAGCGGGCCATGGACAGACCCTTCCAGATGCCGATCGAGGACGTTTTTTCGATTTCCGGTCGTGGAACCGTGGTCACCGGTAGAATCGAGCGCGGTATCATCAAGGTCGGGGAAGAGGTGGAAATCGTTGGCATCAAGGACACCCGCAAAACCGTTGTAACCGGTGTCGAGATGTTCAACAAGATCCTGGACGATGGACAGGCCGGTGACAACGTCGGTTGTCTTCTCCGGGGTGTTGAGAAAAACGAAGTCCAGAGGGGTCAGGTTTTGGCCAAGCCGGGGACAATCACTCCCCACCACAAGTTCAAGGCCCAGATCGTCGCTCTGACCAAGGAAGAAGGTGGACGTCACTCGCCCTTCTTCTCAGGGTATCGTCCCCAGTTTTACTTCCGGACCACCGACATCACCGGTACCGTGAGTCTTCCGGATGATCGTCAGATGGTCATGCCCGGAGACAACTGCGAGGTACAGGTGGAGCTGATCCACACCATCGCCGTTGAGAAGGGCTTGAGGTTTGCTATTCGTGAAGGCGGGCGCACTGTCGCGGCTGGTGCGGTAACAGACATCGTCGAGTAATGGAGGTTGTCCAGCAACCGGAACGCCGGTGCGCTCGATTTCCATTGGTTAAAGGACAGCCTCAATTCCCGGCTGGACTCTCCCAAGCGCCGGAGTGAGCTTGGGGCGAAGATGTACACAATGAGCAAGACTAGGATTGTCTGGAGGAAGAATGGCTAAAGAGAGGATTCGAGTTCGTCTGCGGGGATTTGATATCGAGCTGATTGACCAGAGTGCGAAAGCTATCGTTCAAACGGTGCTGAAGGCCGGATCCAAAGTGGCTGGTCCGATCCCTCTGCCAACCCGGATCAACAAATTCACCGTTCTTCGCTCGCCCCATGTGAACAAGAAATCCCGGGAGCAGTTCGAAATGCGAACGCATAAGCGTCTGATCGACATCATCGAACCGACGTCGGCGGTAATGGACGCTTTAATGAAACTGGAACTGCCCGCCGGTGTGGATGTTGAAATCAAACAATGAGGAAAACCATGCTGGGTTTGATTGGTAAAAAAATTGGAATGACGCAGGTCTTCGACGAGCAGGGAACACAGACTCCGGTGACTGTGATCGAGGTGGAACCGAATGTCGTGATCGGGGAGCGGACGCCGGAAAAACACGGCTACTCCGCGGTGGTGCTAGGCTACGGTGTGCGGAGAAAATCGCGGATACGAAAACCCTACGCCGGCCAGTTTCCCGAAAGCATAGACCCAAGCCAGATTCTAACCGAAGTGAAGGATTTCGATGGAAAATACAAGCTCGGTGAGAAGATCGGCTTGGAGACCTTTGAGGGCGTGCACTTCGTGGATGTGCGGGGAATCTCAAAGGGAAAGGGCTTTCAGGGGGTCATGAAACGGCATGGCTTCGCCGGCGGTCCAAGAACTCACGGTTCCCTCGTGCATCGCGAACTCGGTTCCACCGGTCTAGCCAGTGGGAAGGTGTTCAAGGGTACGAAAATGCCGGGGCGTATGGGAGCGGAGCGTAAGACAGTGCAAAACCTGCAGGTGGTCAAAGTTGATCCGCAAGCGGCGGTGCTGCTGGTAAAGGGAGCGGTACCCGGACGGCGAGGCGCAACCCTGTTCGTTGCAAAAGCGAAGAAGAAGTAGAGGTAGCAATGGTTGTGAAGGTTTATGGCATCGATGGATCTAAACAAAGGGACATCGATCTTGCCGACGAAGTATTCAACAGATCCGTCAGCACGGGATCGATCTATCATGCCATCCGCAACGAGTTGGCCAATTTGAGGGTGGGAACCGCGTCAACCAAGACCCGCAGCGAAGTCCGAGGCAGCGGTGCCAAGCCCTGGCGGCAAAAAGGAACGGGCCGGGCACGGGCGGGAACGAGACAGTCGCCCCTTTGGGTAGGGGGCGGCGTGGCCTTTGGGCCCAAGCCCCGGGATTACAGTTATAAGGTCCCGAAAAAGCTCAAACGACTTGCCTATAAATCGATCCTCAGCCAGAAGATCCAGGAAGATCGTCTGATGGTGGTCGAAGACTTTACGGTGGAATCCGGGAAAACACGGGAGCTGGTCAAGATTCTTAAAGGATTGATGCCGGAAAACGGCAACCGTACAGCCATCGTGATTTCCGGAGAGGATTCCATGCTGAAACGGGCGGGCCGAAACGTGCCGGGTTTGAGCATTCTGTCCTACAACAGACTCAGGGCTCACGACCTGTTCTACGCAAGTACCGTTATTGTATTCGAGAAAGCCGCGGAAGAGCTCGGCCGTTTCTACGGTGGCGGGAAACCGGGGCGGGCGGCCGTGAAACCTACGGTGAAACCTAAGGCCAAGCCTGCGGCA